>PLTD01000220.1 GCA_003165335.1 Rhodospirillales bacterium
GGGTTCTCAAGGCGTAGAAGTATATAAAAAACTGGCGAACCCGATAAGGTTCGAATTTGTGGCCTCTGCCTTCGGAGGGCTAACGCAAGATCAGGCTTTTCAATGGGATTCGGGTGCTTTCCCTCGCAGTTTCCCCGACGCTCGCGGCCCAGCATGACGTGCCGGAGACGTGCCGGAGACGTGCGCCGGCATAAAGACACGGGAAGGAGTTCGTATGCGATCGAATCCTCGTGGAAAAGGGCTACCTACCGATATCCAGGCTCGCGCCTTATGAATTGGCTGCACCGCGCGGCGGCGTCGAGTGCGGGCGCTTGCCACCGCGTTACGGCGTATTCAGCCTCACGCCCGGACGGTTCCCATTGAGAAACTCGATCCCGGCGGCTTCGCGACGCCGTTGCTTCCTCAATCGCCGGCCGCGTCTGCGGCCGGATCGACCGATCCGGTGCTGCCGCTTTGGGTGGACTGGAGCCGCGCGTCCGGGGAAGCGGCGGCGCTCGCGTCCCAATGGGCGGCGCTGGAAGCCGGACTGGCCCGACAGGTCGGCTTCCCGCGTGTAGCTGTTCCGGCGCCGGACGGCGGCGCGCCTGCCTGGGTGACGACGCATGCGGACATCGATGCCGCGCTGGCGGCGCGGGACGATCGAAGCCTCGGACCGCAGCTCCACGCGGACCTCGCCCGGCGGTTGGCTCTCTGGCGAGACGCCGCTTCGCGCCTCGGACTGGATGAAACGGACCGGCTCCAAGACGAGGCGATGTCGCGCAGCGCGAACCTCGCGGAATCTCTGATCCGGGTCCCGGCCGGCGGCCTAACCGGTGCGATCCTCAAGCTTGAGCTGATCCTGCGCACGGGTCAGGCGAAAACCGGGGACGACGAATTTCCTTGGGTCTGGCTCCGCGTGGCAATCGCCGACCTCAGGCGCCTTGCTGCTGGAGCCGGCGCTTTGGGGCCAGATTTGAGCGAATCCGTTTTGAGGATGTCTTCGTAGAGGGCTTGTGCGTGTGGCAGTTGCCCGTTTCGATGAAGTGAAAGTGCCCTTTGAAATAGAGCGCTTTCGTTGGCGCTATCTGAATTTACTTCCGTCATATCTGGATCTTATCCTGGAAATATGTCAGGATAAACGCAGTTGGCTATCGACCTTTCTGATCATGATGCCTTCTCAATCGACCATTGAACTCTTTCCGCCAAGAAGGTCGTAAACGGTCCTAGGTCCATTTGGACGCTCGCCGTTTCAAGACCAGATAGATATGTCTCGCGATCTTCCACGCGCACGATGGTCCACGGATACCCGCCCGAAGCCAGCATGACGTTCATCAGAAAACGCGCCATGCGGCCGTTGCCGTCCGGATACGGGTGAAGGTAACCAACCAACCAGTGCCCTAACACCGCGCGCACGCTAGGCTCCGACTCTTTCTCCAGCAGGTCAAACAGTGCGTTCATGCCCTCCGCAACCGATTCCGCGCGTGGCGTTATGTGCGACGATCCCCGGAGGTAGACAGGGCTGGTGCGATAGCCCGCGAGCGCGCTCGGCCGCAAGATGCCGGCCGTCACGGAGGGCTGAAAGAGCTCGCGATACCAAGCGCGATGCTCGCCGCGCGCCAGTGCTCCGGACGGTGCGCCATCAAGGATCCCGACGATGGATTCTTTGACCTTTTCAAAGGCTTGCCAATAGCCGCGCGCGGCAAGAGCGTCGCGGATCTGGCGATCTGTTTGGTCGATCTCCGGATTCCAGCTGCCCAGTCGGACGCGATCGATCAGCTCGGGTGTGACATTGTAACCCTCAATTGACAGTGAGTGATAGGCATCGCTCCTGTAAATCTCGTCCACGAATTTCAAGTACCCGGCCTTATCAGATGCCAGGCCAGGCGGCTGCCGGAATATCTCCATTACCGTTCCTCTTTGCGCTTCCCAGATCGCTTTCAGTCGGGAAACGATCGGTGAGACTCCGGGTAAGATGACGGGCACATGATGCTGCTTGGCGAAAGGATCGATCTCGCGAACGTCGTACCCTGCCCCTTTCATGGTGCTGATAATATCGTCGGCGAACGCAGTTCTGCCCGTACGGCGGAATGCGCCCACGATCCGGCCGGCCACAGCCGAATGGCCTCCGTCAAGGAGCCTGCCGAGTATGCCCGACTCATCACGGATGGACGACAGGACGATCTGTGCCTCAACGGGGGCGCGTTGGAAGAAGGCTTCTGGAACCTTGATTATGGCTGCGTCGGGCGAGTAGACGCGCAGGCCACTCTTCTCGCTCAGGTCGTCTGCCTGTGGGGGCTCCTTCACTTTCAGATCGTAAAGTGATGTGCCAAAAGGCAGTACGAGATTGTTATTCGTGCCTTTGGTGCTGTTAATGATGACCTGCCGAGGGATTGCAGTCGCCTCAGCGTGCAAGAGCAGTGATTGTTCAGGAGACAAATACCAGTCCTTGCCGAAACGCTCCCCGCAATAGCGCGTGCAGAACTCCCAGAAGGAGGCGTACCACGGCGTAGTATCGCCTTCCTGGGTTTGGGGGCTGGCCGACATCAGCCATCCCTTTGTGATTTCGCGTAAAAATCCAGTTTTGAGCAGTCGTTCGCGATGCACGCGGCTTAGATCCTTCGATCTAAATATCCTCTGGCTTCCATCCTGTAACGCCTTCAATGCGCTCAGGGCGTCCGCCAGTTTCTCATTCGGAGAAGCCATTTTCGTGTCCACACAACCTTAGCGCCGTTTAGATACAAGTATATAATGACGTGTAATAGCAAGTCCATAGTGTTGTTAATGTGCAAGTCTATCATGTCGAGCGACTGCAAGTGGTTTGGCGCGACGTGATTAATTACAGTGCGCGCGTCCCGGCGAGCGATTGCGTCGTCAACGCTCACAGCGCTGATGTGCTGAGCCATAGAGGACCAGCAGATCGCGTCGAGGTTACGATCGTGCATGTGGATGGTACCCGCCGAAGTAAATCCCTTGACATTGTCCGTGTAATTGCCGTACACTAGGGGGATAGGAGATATTATGATGCGGACTGACACACCCACCCGCAGCGCCCGTCTGGAGGCCCGAATTACCCCGGATGCGCTCGATATTATCAAACGCGCCGCCGAAATCCAGGGACGCAGCGTTAGCGATTTTGTCGTCACCGCTGTTCATGAAGCCGCTCGCCGGACCATTGACGACACGCAGCTAATCCGGCTGTCGGTTGAAGACCAGCGGGCCTTTGTCGAGGCGCTGCTCAGTCCACCGCCATTTACCCCCGCGATGCAGCGTGCGAAGGATGCTCATGCAAGGCTCATCAAAGATGTTCAGTGAGCGCACGCTTTCGTATTGAGGCGCTTGCCGACCACCATAGTCGCGCCAATTTTCTCTCTGGTAGCGAACCGCTTGATCGGTATTTCAGCGAACAAGTGACGCAGGATATCCGCCGGCGGGCGACCATGTGTTATGTCGCGACCGAGGTCGAAACCAGCAAAATCGCAGGGTATTATACGCTCGCGGCAAGCGGCGTGCCGCTGGCAGAAATGCCGGGAGAGCTAATCAAGCGCCTCCCACGCTACCCTTTGGTTCCCGTCGCCCGTATGGGGCGACTTGCCGTAGACGAGGCGTTTCGCGGCAACAAGCTCGGAGCGGCACTTATGTGGGACGCAGCGATGCGCGCTGCACGTTCCGAGGTTGCTGTTTTCGCTCTCGCTGTCGACGCCAAGGATGCCACGGCCGAAGCGTTTTACCGGTATCACGGGTTCCTGGCCTTTGGCAGCCTCCCCCGCCAGTTGCTCTTCCCGCTTTCACGGCTCAAGCAGGCTGGCTGATTGCATTACTGCCCATAAACTGCAAGCGACCACCTTACCTTCCAACGCGCTTGGCTCATTCATCTTTCTGCTGAGAAAACCCGAATTATCGCAGGCGGAATTCAGGCTCTGTCACGCCAGAGGCTGGTCAGATTCGCGTCGCTTCTTCGTGGAAATATGGGCGAGTGAGTCCGGCGCTGCTACGTTGGCAGCGCGGCTGTGGCGGCCGACGTGCCGAGGGAGCGGCAGGCGTCTTCCATCGTGAAATGGTATTGTCCGGAAGCTGTTAGGCTCTCGATATAGGAACGGGCTGTTATCGTAGGTTTTCAAAAATCGCTCGCCAAAGGTATCGATAATCGGTGCTTTTAGGAAGTGATTCTTGGTTTTCGCCAAGAGCGAGGGGTTTTCGTGTAATGGGTTCGCTTGGCCTGTATGGACGGCCCAAAGCGCTCGTTCGATGCCGAAGATTTGGGTAGAGGCGACCTTCTCTATATGCGTGAAAAGGCCGATGGTTCCGGGGGACGCCATTGGGTCCCGTTAAGTTTTAAGCGCGCTGGCTAACGTCTCGATGAGGATATCGGCGGTCGGCTCGCTAAGGCTCCAGCCCCGGTCGAAAAGAACTGGCATGGTTGGGTTTGAATATTGGGTATAATCGGGCAGAATCGGATATAAAATCGGATATGCTAGGTCCACATGCAAGACCCTAAAATCGCCATTGACCAAGATTTTCTCAAGTTGATCGCCGAAATCGACGAATTCAAGGGCAGATGGGAAGCGCTTCAAACAATGTCGCCGGAGCGGCTTCGCCAGCTCCGCAAGGTGGCGACGATCGAAAGTATCGGCTCGTCCACGCGCATCGAAGGGGCGAAGCTAACCGACATGCAGGTAGAGACCCTGCTCTCCCATCTAGGCACGACGACTTTCAGAACCCGAGACGAGCAGGAAGTCGCTGGCTATGCGGAAGCTAAGGACCTGATCTTCCAAGCCTGGGAGGATATGACCGTCACGGAAAATCATATTCGCCAGCTTCACCAGGTTCTATTGCTCCATAGCGCGAAGGATGAACGCTATCGCGGAGACTATAAGAAACTTCCTAATCACGTCGTCGCCATAGACGAGCACGGCAGGGAAATTGGCGTCGTCTTCGAGACCGCGACGCCCTTGGACACGTCCCGTGAAATGGAAGAGCTAGTGCGATGGGTGAATAAGGCGGTCGCGGAGAGGAGTCTGCATCCCCTCCTCATTGTTGCCGTCTTCACGGTCGTCTTTTTGGCGATTCATCCGTTCCAGGATGGTAACGGCAGGCTATCGCGCATTCTGACGACGCTCATGCTGCTCAGGGCCGGCTACAGCTATATGCCCTATGCCTCCCTCGAGAGCGTCGTCGAGGATAATAAGGATTCGTACTACAGGGCGCTCCGGCGCACCCAGACGACGCTCAAGCGCGAAACGCCCGATTGGGAGCCGTGGGTCGGCTTTTTTCTGCGTTGCCTGAGAAAGCAAAAGAGCAATCTGGCCGCAAAGGTAGAGACGGCAAGGGCGGCCGGCGACCGCGACTGGGCTTTGCCCGTCATTTCAATTCAGGTGTTAGCGCTTCTCGGCGAGCAGGGGCGTCTTACCATTACGGAAATGGTCAAACACACCGGAACTAACCAGAATACTCTGAAGGTCCGTTTGCGGGAGCTGGTTTCGGCGGGTCGGATCCAGCGTCACGGAAAAGCCCGGGCGACATGGTACAGCCTGGGATGACGACGATAGCGCTTATCCCAGCGTTCGCTGGCGGGAAGGACCAGGCGAAACCCAGCCCGTCGCCGCCGGACGGATAGCCGGGCAGCACGACGGACCTCTGCCCAGCTAAGCCGAAGTTTGCGCCTATTTT
>PLTD01000234.1 GCA_003165335.1 Rhodospirillales bacterium
ACGCGGATCTTCGCCGTCAGCAACAATCGTCTAAGATCGTAATATTACAAACGGACGATCGAAATGGGTGCCATTGGCGTATAGTTCCGTTGACAAATAGGCGTCATTGGCGTATAGTCCAACAATGTTGATCAAACCCGTTACCGTCGCAGAAACAAAGCTATTTATACGTCAGGCGACGGATGTTTGGTCCAACCCAGAGCGTTCGGAATTCATCGATTTCATCGCACGCAATCCCGAGGCGGGCGATGTGATCCAGGAAACTGGCGGCGTCCGTAAGGTACGGTGGATTCGGCAAGGGAGCGGCAAACGTGGCGGTGTGAGGGTCATCTATTTTTACCTGCATATGGAGGCCCCGCTCTATCTGCTGATGGTATATGCCAAGGCGCGGCGAGATGATTTGTCGTCCGATGAAAAGCGTGCGGTGCAGGAGTTGGCGGCTCGATTGAAACGAGCGTATCCAGGAAGTGGCGAGAGGAGAGCAACATGAGCAAGTTCGGAAAAGAACTGATCCAAAGCATGACGGAAGCTGCTGAGCACGCGGAAGGCAAAGCCGGTAGTGTACGGGTCCAGGTGGTCGAGGTGCCTGATGTCCGGGCGATCCGCCGGCATCTGCACATGTCGCAAAATCAGTTTTCGGCGGCCTATCGCATTCCGCTGGCGACGTTGAAGAATTGGGAGCAGGGGCGCCGGCTGCCAGATGCTCCCGCCGCGGCCTATCTGCAAGCGATTTCAATCCGGCCTAATGAGATCAAAGACGCGCTGATGCCGCAGTAAGAAGCGGACGCAGCACCGTGTCGCCCTAGCCGGGTCAGGTGCGAGTCCCTTAGGTCACTTGCCCTGACCCTGGGTGTAACAAAATCCCGGGAAGGCGATCGTCGGCGAAATTCAGATCGTTGCCCCAGTTAGGCAGCCGACTATCGAACCATTACAATCGTTTCTTGGGAATTTCCCCGGCGATTCCCCGAATCGCGCAGAAAAGTCTACTTATGTACGACAAATATTCTTATTACATTCACTATCCACTAGATGAACCAGAGCCATCTGACATGAGCTAAAAACGCTGGTTTTCTGAGGGTTTGAGTGGCGCACCCGACAAGATGAAAATCGGAACTGGCAGATCGACGTACAACGCTGGCGTCGATGCCATGGTTGATATTGGATGAGTACCTGCGACCTATAGGAGCTAAGAGGACGACATTCGCCTTGTAGCAGTTTGCGGCCAAGTCATTACCATGCGCATTGAGCCCAGTGGCGAAGCGCAAGTCATCAACATCGGTCCCGGCGCGATTGCCCACAGGCGCGGGAATGAGGGTGCCATTTGCACTCAACGCCATTGGAGTGCCCCCTAAACTGAGACAAAAAGGGGAGGGCCTATCCGGCGCTTATTGTCCCCGTGATGTAGGTCGTGGTCCTGCTGCGCTCTCAAAAACATATTGCGCTGCCGACGGCTACCGGACTCTGCTGAGGTGATCGGTCCTTCATGGATGGCGCAAAGAGATTTTTAGAGAAAAAGACTTATATATACGTCATATAGATTATTATGACTGATACCTAAGTTATTTCCTTTACATCTGCTCGATTCCAAGGCAGCATCGCCAGGAACGCACAGGAATTGTTTCAGCCATGGCGAGCACACAAGGCACATCGATAGTTCGCACCTATTCCCGTCATGGGCGGGAGGCGGTTGCCGTATTGGGTCAGCTCATCCGCATCGCGCGCATCGAGCGTAAGCTCAGCGTAGCCGCGCTTGCAGAACGTGCCGGAGTTTCGCGCGATATGATTCAGCGCATCGAACATGGCGATCCGCGCTGCGGGATCGGTCTGGTGTTCGAGGCGGCGGCGATCGTCGGCGTTGCACTGTTCGAAGAGGATCGCGGCAGGCTGACCATGCGCATGGCCGAACAGGAAGAAAAACTGCGTCTGCTCCCGAAATCGATCCGCAAGATGAAAACGGCGGTGAAGGATGACTTCTGAGCACCGCTACAAGGAAGCCTATGTCTGGATCTGGCTGCCTAGCGAAACGAAGCCTGTGGTCGCGGGCCGCATAGCCCGGCAGCACGACGGGCGGCTCACCTTCAACTATGGCCAGTCCTATCTCACCCGTGCCGATGCTATCGCCGTTTACGATCCTGAACTGCCGCTACGGGCGGGCGAGATTCCGACGCGCGACACGATGCAGCTACCGAGTTGCATCCGCGATGCGTCGCCCGACGCCTGGGGGCGGCGGGTCATCATCAATCGCACCCTCGGCTTGAAGGGCGGGGATGCGTACGAAATCGAACTTGACGAGCTCACCTATCTTCTGGAGTCCGGTTCGGATCGGGTAGGCGCGTTGGATTTTCAATCGTCGCCCACGGCCTATGCGCCGCGGCAGCGGGCCAATGCAACGCTGGACGAGCTGATGCGATCGGCGGAGCGGGTCGAAAAGAGTGTGCCGCTCTCTCCCGATCTCGACGAGGCCCTTCAGCACGGCACGTCGCTCGGCGGCGCCCGGCCGAAAGCGCTGATCGACGACGGCCCGAATAAATTCATCGCAAAATTTTCGGCGAGCACCGACCTTTACAACATCGTCAAAGCCGAATTCGTCGCCATGCGCCTGGCCTACTTCGTCGGCCTTAACGTGGCGCCCGTGAAACTGACCGGAGCGATGGGCAAGGACGTGCTGTTGGTTGAGCGATTCGATCGGGTTCCGGCCGGGGGCGGCTGGATGCGGCGCGCGGTCGTATCTGCCCTAACAATGCTCGAACTTGATGAGAGTGAAGCGCGCTATGCGAGTTATGAGGATTTTGCGGCTCTCATCAGACATCGCTTCACCGCACCCCGAGCGACGCTCGAAGAACTGTTTGGACGAATTGTCTTCAACATTCTATCCGGCAATACTGACGATCACGCCCGCAATCATGCCGCCTTCTGGGATGGCAAGATGCTGACCCTTACCCCTGCCTACGACCTCTGTCCGCAGGGCCGGACGGGCGGTGAAGCCACTCAGGCCATGCTGATCGCCGGCAACCAAAGGCTGAGCCAGGTGACCCTATGCGTGGAGGCGGCATCGCAATTCCTGCTAAGCGCGGATCGCGCGCGCACCATCGTCGCGTCTCAGCTTAAGGCCATTCGTGCGTGCTGGTCAGGCGTGTGCGACGAAGCGAATTTGAGCGAAGTGGATCGTGCGTTCCTGTGGGGACGGCAGTTCCTCAACCCGTTCGCACTGGAAGGCTGGCCGGATGACTAAAGCGACCGAGGCGCGGTGGGCGGGCATGAGTGCGCTGCGATGCGCGCGAGAGCTTGCCCAAATCCGGTGGTTGCGGCCCCGAGATTTGAAACCTACCGCCCAAAGCCCTGCTCATCCGCGAAAGTCTTCGCCGGCGCACCATCAAATCGGGATGAATAGGGTGGCAACGAAATCCCCATTTTTTCCCCAGGATTCCCCCGCTCGGGCGTCATCTTCTGGCTTTGTTCGTCCACGATTGACCGCTATCGCGATTTTTTCTGGATTCAGAAATGGCGGTTTTCTGCGGTTTTGAGTGGCGCACCCGACAAGATGAAAGCGGGAACTGGCAGATCGACGTGCGACGCCACCGAGCGCAGACATTCATATCGGTGACACACGGACCGTGACTTGATACCCGCTCACATGGGCATTTTCGCGTCTAGGTCTCAGATTCAACAATTCATAGGCCAACTCCGATAAGCTGTTTCGGCATCCAAGTTTGAGCCCGATGTACTGACCTGGCCGTTTCCGCACCAGTTCAAACTCATCTGTGGACGCCCCATTGGATGCAAGAAGATTCTGAGAAAGGTTTTTGCGTGTAGTCGAGTGCTGCCATCTGTCCGGCCTTGAGTGCTGCCATTTATTGGTAGCGGGCCCGTATGGGAGTTCGCAGGTCGGGTCCAAATCACATTCGCGCGCTTGAAGCGCAGTGAGTTTGCCTGGTTTTTCCGCTTCGCTCTTAACCGCCACAAA
>PLTD01000264.1 GCA_003165335.1 Rhodospirillales bacterium
GCCATGGCTTCGAGCATGGCCAAGAGTGTCGGCGATTTCACGGTGATCACCCGTGACGACGGCTCGAAGCAGTGGGCCTGGAAGGACAAGCCGCTTTATGGCTTCAGCAAGGACGTGAAGCCCGGCGACACCACCGGCAACGACGTTGGCCCGAACGGTACGCACATCTGGCATTGCGCGGTCGTGTCCTAACCGGCAACGCGACCATTGCGGCGACTGACCCGTTGAGCAAGCCGTCCGGCGCGCCTCGACGGGTCAGTCGCCACCATTTGCCAGAGAGCACCGAAGCATACGAACCCGGCTGCGCGAGAGTGCGAGCCGAAACTTTTTCCTGACCCCGATCTCGCCCGTTGCAACGACTGTAGAGTCAAGGGGAGGCGAGCAGATGGACGCGCTGCGGCCGTTGGGACGTTACGACTTAGGCAACGGCAATTCGCCGTCACCGCGAGCAAGGGGCGATTGAAACCGGCTGTTGACGGCAGCCGAAATCCGCGCCCGGAAAAGGGACTCAGCGGCGACGTCAATGCCGACGCCTGTGTAGGGTCCGCAATCGGCGTGAACCGGAATCAGACTATGTTGGATGAATGGCCGCCTTCGGGGAGTGCATTTTGCTCACCAACTCGGTCATTCCAAGCGGTTCGCGGATGGTCGTGGTTGCTAGCGCTTCGCCGGGCCTTCGAAGTGCCCCGCCACGCCTGTTAAGTCGGCACTGGGCTTACATCAAACCCATACCATAAGAGATTCAGTGAGGTGGCAATGGCCAATTCATTCCTTAGAACGGGACCATCGCGGACGGCCTTACTCAATGTGGGGAATGGTACCGTGAGGTAGGGGCGTTCGCGGAGGCTGAACGCGCCCACGTCGACCGATGGACCGATGCTGCTCTATTCTGAAAAGCGGACATGGTGTCCGGCGAGCTGCTAAGGCCAGCATCAAGATTCTGATGGTGTTATCGTGACGCTCCTGTACAGGAGTCTTCATGCATTTCGTCGTTGGCGACATGATCGGTCTGCTTGTGGCTGCAATCATTGTTGCCCTAGCCGCGCGACGACTGAAGCGGCCTTTCACGGTCGGGCTTGTCGTTGCCGGCATCGGACTTGCACTGCTGCACGTCGAAGAAGGGATCGGGCTGACGCATGATTTCATCTACGACATCATCCTTCCGCCACTGCTGTTCGAGGCAGCAATCAATATCCATTGGCGGGAGCTTCGCCGAGACACGGTACTGGTCCTGGCGCTCGCCATATTCGGGACACTCGTGGCGGCGGCAGTCGTCTCCGGCGGAACAATTGCGGTCCTCGGCTGGCCGACATCGTCGGCTTTTCTGTCGTTATTCAAGGCCTGTCGATGCCGTGGCTCCTGCGACGCTTGGGGTTGGTCCCAGCTTCGCAAAGAAATCACCCGTAAACACCAAACACGCTTACCGCCGCTGATATTCATGTCGATTTTTGCCCAATGAGCGCCGCATCTCAAAACGCGAGATGACCGGCGGCGCATGGACGCAGCGCACACCAGGACATTGCCCTTGCGGAACTATTGACCCATCAGATGGCATCTAGCTCACGACCATCGATCGAACCGGCTCCAAGCTGTTCGTAGTGGTCTTAATAAAGGCGCCATGACAAGTTGGACTCATCGCATTTGAAAACTGACGCTGCGGGGCGACCGCATCGCTTTTGGACATGGTCGCGCACTTGGCGGCGGCGTGGGGTTTTCGTCCTGGGCGCGATCATTACCGGCTACGTGGCGGTGGGATTCGCGGTGGCCTCCAATGGTGCTCAGGCAGCCTTCCAGAAAACCATGTCTTTCTCCCCGTATCTCGCACTCTTGATCACGCCGAGCGCCTTGGCCGCCTCGGCGTTCCTGGCGCATAGGTTTTTCCCAGGCTCGCAAGGCAGCGGCATCCCGCAAGCGATTGCCGCGCGTGATCCGCTGCATCCGGAAAGACGCGACCGGCTGCTGTCGCTCCGCCTGGCGGCGGGGAAGATCGGGCTGTGCCTGCTGGGCCTCCTTGGCGGGGCCTCGATCGGGCGCGAGGGACCAACGGTGCAAGTCGGTGCCGCGATCATGATTGCCGCCGGAAAGGTTTCCGGCATGGGCCGCGAACCCGGGCTTATCCTGGCAGGCAGCGCAGCCGGCATCGCGGCGGCCTTCAACGCGCCGCTGGCGGGGATCGTATTTGCGATCGAGGAGATGAGTCGGTCGTTCGAGCAGCGGGTCAGCAGCTTAGTTCTGATCGCCGTCATCCTGGCTGGGGTCGCCGCGCAAACAGTGCTGGGCAACGGCACCTATTTTGGGACGACGAGCGCCAGCCTCCCCGGCCCGCAAAGCTGGGCAGTGGTCGTGACGGCGGGCGTGATCGGCGGGGTTCTGGGCGGCGCCTTCAGCCGCCTGGTGATTATCATTATGCGCCGGGCGCCAACCGCATTCGGCGGCGCCATCCGCCGGCGACCCGTTGCCTTCGCCGCCGGGTGCGGCCTGCTGCTGGCGATCATCGGGATCGCTAGCGACGGAACCACCTATGGCACCGGCTATGAGCAGGCGCGCGATGCGCTGCAGGGCACGAGCCACCTCGGCTGGGCTTTCGCTCCGCTCAAACTGCTGGCGACGTTGATTTCCGGTATCTGTGGCATTCCGGGTGGTTTGTTCTCCCCCTCCATCTCCGTCGGGGCCGGCATCGGCTCTGCACTCTCGACTGTTTTCACATCGACCCCGGCGGGGGCTGTCGTGCTGCTCGGCATGGTCGGCTATTTCGCAGGTGTGGTGCAGGCGCCGATCACGGCCTTCGTGATCGTGATGGAGATGACGAACGACCAGGCGATGCTGATTCCGCTCATGGCTTCGGCCGTCATCGCCTATGGCGTGTCAAGGCTCCTGTGCCCTGAGGCGCTCTATCACGCGCTGGCGGAGCAGTATCGCGACCCGCCGTCGCCGGTGGTGGAGTCAACGCCGGGCTGAGGCTTAGGCTCGGAATTTGCCGAAGGTTTCCTTGACCGCGAAGATGACATGGTCCGCCAGTGCGTTTTCCCGTTCGATATTGGCGGCGGCATAGCCTGCTGAGCCCAGCATTTCGAGAAAGACCGCGCGGCTGGGATAGCGGACCAGCACCGCATAATCCCACCGATGACCATCGGGTACGCCGAGCGCGACCCCTTCGACATCGCCGGCCCAAAGTATAGTCGCACCACGTGGCCGCATGAGTTTCACGACAGTGGCACTGTAGCGTTGATAGGCATCCCAACCCGATCCCTCGCCATTCAATGCGCGCTCGCGAAGACGTACCAGATTGACCATGACCACAGGACCGTTATCCGGAAGCGATAGGATTAAGTCGGTGTCAAGCGGGCGATAGTCTCTGTCGGCATCAGTTCCTCCGTGGTCCATCGCGTGTGTTGGTGAGCTTTTGGGCGGGAGCGGCCGTCGGGCCGCCAGACATCAGACTATTCACCAGAGGAATGTCAGCTTAACAATCAAGAAAACTGGGGCGAGCCGATGGACGATATCAGGGCAAGGCGCGAGTGTGTCGCGACCTTGGCCCCTCCAAAGCTTGGATAGTTCGCAGTGCTGGTGACCGAAGACGGCTGTTGTGTCAGGCGAGACTGTGGTTTCCGATCAGCGCCCATGTTAAGACTCCGTTCCCGATTGACTGCCACACCAATGCAGTTGGTCGCCTTTCGGCCAACGCCGGTCACCCCAAGCGGGGACCTCCTAATTGTCGTCGCTAGGACCTCGTTGAGCGTTGGAGCGCTGGCGCCGCAAGCGTTTCTGAGACGGCGGGCTCGGATTAGACCCATACCATAAGCGATTCGCTGTGGTAGCAATGGCCAATTCCTACCCCGGGCACCATATTTCCGAACAATATCAATTGTGTAAGTTTTTGGTTCAGTCCGGCGCTGTGTCTCTGGGTAACAACCGGGGTAACACTTGCGCCGACTCGTCGCTTTTGACGTGCTTTTTTGGGCCCTTAGGCGCGTGTTTGTTTCGCGGCGGGGAAATTAGATACTAGAAGTGCAGGGCGAATGTAGGGCCGGTTTATGCGCTCTTAAATCGATTCCAGGAGTAAGCGCGATGTACGCACTTACTCCCGAGTGAGCTGCTGCGCGATCTTTTACAGGCGAGTTCTTGCTACCCAAATCAGCTGCGGCTGATCTGTGGTACCGCGCGGGCTCGCCCATTACGCCCGAAGAACTCGAAAACGTGGTCCAGGATGGTTGATGGTGACACGGAATAGGGAGCTGTCGCGGAGGCTGAATTGCACCCCTGTAGGTTATTTATAAGAGTGATTACCACGCCCGAAATCGGTGATTGGATTCGCTGAACTCCGGCTTGGTCAGACCGGCCCGGAAGCTCACTGGTCAGCATGGGAAAGGGCACCATTGGCCAAAGGCTATCGTACGAACTGCCTTGCCGGGTGAGATTAGTTCGCTACGAAGAGAAATTCGCCGTCTTTGACTCGGTTGGTGACGGAATCTCCGGCCAAGCCGGAGCCGTCCAGAAAAGACAGTTTAACATCGTCCAGCGACGCTATCAGAACGCCTAGAGGCAGCGTCGTTTATAAAAAAGACATAATAGTGATATAGATTTTTTATGTAACCTCATGGCTTTTTAATACCCGGGTTATTCGCGCCAATTGTTGCTAGCGGATATTCACTGGGAGATTTCAATGACAAGGACCGTTGTCAGTTTGCGGGTCTGTTTGGCTGTTCTTTCTACGTCTGCCCTCGTCGTGTTCAGCGCACAGGGCCAAGTCACGCGTGAGTTAACGCCCGCCACGGTTCCTCACAGCTACCTAGTGTTCTTCGATTTCAATAGATCCGACCTGACGCCTGCTGCGGTGAAGATTGTCGATCAGGCCGCTGCTGATGCCGCCGCCGGAAAGGCGACGACACTTCAAGTGACGGGCTATAC
>PLTD01000124.1 GCA_003165335.1 Rhodospirillales bacterium
GGTTTAAGGCTAGATGTTCGATCGGAGCGCGATTTGCCTTCTTGCGGCCGCGCTTCGCTGTTGCGTTTCCTACCGCATTTTCGACGCTCATTCACAGAGAATGCTCAGGCTAATCAACGGGCCTTCGCGGTAGGGACACTCGTTACCGAGCGCCCACCGGGTCACCGGAGNNTTCGGCAGTTGGTTCACAGCACTGCGAGCGCCTGCAGCTCCCGATAAGGGAGGCGCAGCTTGGGTCGCAGCAACGGTGTCCGTTCTTTGAGTTGGTTGAACGCGTCCCAGGTCAGGCGGCGGCCGGCCCAACTGCGGCTGCACAACATCCGGCGCCAGTAACGTTCCACGACCCGATAGACCTTTACGAGACTCCGAATATTTCCGGCGACGCCGTAATAGGCATAGTGGCCGCGCAGGACTGCGTTTATTTCGCCGACCTGTTCACTGATCGTATGATGTCGTATTTGCCGCATCAGCTCCTGTAGAGACAAAAGGCTGCGCCGCAGACGAGATTTCTCGGTGCGCATCCCCACCTTGAAGTTGCCTTTCAGGTTTCGCGTGCAATACAGCGTCAGGCCCAGGAAGTAGATGGTTTCCGGGCGGTTCCTGCCGCGTTTGCCCGCGTGTCGCTGCGCGAACCGACCAAACTCGACCAACTTGGTCTTGGTCGGCTCCAGAGTGAGGCCGAACTTTCCCAACCGAAGACGCAAAGCGTCCTGGACCCGCAGGGCATCCGATCGATATTGGAAACAGATCACAAAGTCGTCGATATAGCGCACCAGCCGGGCTTCGCCCCGCAACCGGCCCTTGACCACACGTTCGAACCAAAGGTCGAGCACGTAGTGCAAGTATAGGTTGCTCAGCAACACGCTGATCGATCCGCCTTGTGGAGTCCCCTGCTCGCTCGGATGAACCGCTCCGTCTTCCAAGACACCCGCTTTCAACCAGCGTCGGATCAAGCTGATCAGACGNNCCGCCGGCGATGGCCTCGTTGAGGGTCGCCAGAGCATGATGAGCGCTGAGCTTTGGCCTGCCGCCAAACGAGCAGGGCAAGAAGTCCTGCTCGTAAATGGCGGACAGCACCTCAGCCGTGCTGCGCTGGAGCGCCCGGTCAGCGACAGTGGGAACGCCCAGAGGGCGCTTCTCCGTCTTGCCGGGCTTGGGGATATAAACCCGCCGAATGTTCGGCGCGCGATATCCCTGGCGGTGGATGGATTGGAGCATCGGCTCTATCCATCCATCAAAGCTCTCCTTCGCCGCCTCAACCGTCTGACCATCCACCCCAGCGGCGGAGCGCTTCGGAATCTGTAGAAGATTCTTCTGCACCCGTTCACGTGTGATGTGATGAGCCAGCGAGGTGAAGCGGAGTTTCGGTTCGCACCGAGCTTTCACTGCTATTCGTTCAAGTTCCGTTTCCATGGTCAGCTGATCTTCTCTTTGTATAGAAGGCCGTGACTCCCGTTGAATGGAGCCCATGTTGCCCAAGAACAATTCAACTACCGCTGACCGCTTCCCCATGTGGCCGGCTCTCCCGTCCTCGGAGTACTATCAGTCAGTCTGACTTCCACCCGATCGTCAGACCTTTCTCACCTCATCGGCTTGGCAGGTCCTACAAGCTTGCGCTTGAACCGGATGGATCTCCCTTGTTCACGTTGATCCCTTTGGTTGCATGCTGGCGGTACGAACCCCGGGAGCATCTCAGGTCGCTCGCGATGACACGACCTGCGATTCCGCCTTCCCCTTTGAGGGACAGGGTCGGCTACTCCGATCACGATCGATTTCGGGGCTATTTTCCCGTTCACTGATGTTCCGGCCTACAACCTTTCTGTCTACGCTTCGCAGCGGCCGTTGCCGGACGCCACGCAAGACTTGATACACGGCTGCTCGCTAGGCTTTGCCGTGGCCGCCATCTCAGGCGACTGTGTTCAACGCGCTTCCAAGGCGCAACCCGCGCAGATCCGGACGAGATCTTCGAGCCTTCGCTCAAGGTCTGCTTCGTAGCCCCCCACGTCACGCCATCCACGCCTGGAGCGGCCCTGCGCTTGAGCGCGTAGAACGCCGTCTGAAGCGTATCGACGTTGATGTAGTGGAGAAGCGCGGTGAACTGCTTCTTCTTATCCTGCCTTGCGGCTTGCCGTACACGGTCCAGCGCCTGGGTCACGCGAGCCCGGCTCTGCGTCCGGTGCGTGCGTTACAGTCTCGTGTTTCCCTTGGTTGACGTCCTTGGCTCCACCGCCGCCGCCGCCGCCGCCGGTCGCCCGGCTTTGTTCGGCGACTTCATACCTACTACGACGTCATCAGACCTCTCAGGTCCGTCCATCAGCGGCTACGGCTCCTCGCCTTCCCGCCACGGACCGCCAGCCCAAAAGAGCTCGCGGTCGGGCCTGAGATCTCCCGGTTCCCGTACAAAGAGCATCCGCACATGCCAGGGTCTGGGACCACCCCGGGTCGAGGCGGGTGCTCGCAATAACGCCCCCCGCCCGTGTCGCCTTCCGCATACTTAACTGCGTCGGCACCCGGGATCCGAATGTTTCGCGGCTCAATGGCTGGCCTATGCGCACCCCTGCCGACGCTTCGCCGGTGCCCTCGCGAGCGCCTGCGCACGGCTCGGGGCCGATGTGGTTTGCTACTCCTTCATCGTAGTGGACTTGCACCACCAACTCCTTGTCGGTTTCGCCGGCGCACTGAGTAGAATCCGAACCTGTCGAGGTCAATTTATTGCGGGTAACGTCGCCGCTGATCGCTGTCCCGAGCTGGAAATCATTCCTTACCGAGAGCGAGCTGATGTTTGCCAATTCAAATTAAAGCGACACCCCCATAAGTCTGCGCAACTTTCGCCAGGAGCAACAATTATGAGAATCCGAGACGTTTTTCTAGCAACCTCGCTCTGCTTAGCCGTCATGATGCCGGTGACCGGGTTTAACCACGCCAGCGCATCGCCAACAACCGAGGATATCAATCGCGACTCCGCGGCTGCTCTGCAGATGCTTTATAGAAACAACCCCGCCGCCGCGAGCATCGGCAAGTCGGCCAAGGCCGTACTGATTTTCCCCAATATCGTCAAAGCTGGCTTTGTCTTTGGTGCCGGCTACGGCGAAGGGGAGCTGAAGCAGGGGACCAAGATCGACGGTTATTATAACTCGTTTTCGGCTTCGTGGGGCCTGCAGATAGGCGCCCAATCATATGGCTACGCCGTGTTCCTGATGACAGAGAACGCGATCAATTATGTCCATCGTTCTCAAGGATGGGAAATCGGGACCGGACCGACCATCGTCGTGGTAAACGAGGGCGTCGCCAAAAACCTGACGACGTCGACGCTGAAGGACGACGCCTACGCCTTCATTTTCGATCAGCAGGGGCTGATGGCCGACCTCAGCATCGAAGGAACGAAGATTTCGAGAGTGAGAAACTGATCGAAGGCTTAGAACGGCCGATCCAGGGGAGCACGCCGGGCTCGTGGCGGTTGAAATCGCGCCTACGAGATCCCAGGCGCGCTACCCCGACCAGTACTTAGCGGAAAGCAGGCCTGTCACCGGACTTTAGGTTGCGGCGAGGGCAATACGGACAAGCGCCGCCAAAGACCTCACGCCAGCCTTCCTCATTAAGGAGGCGCGATGGTTTTCGATTGTCCTCTGACTGATGCCAAGATCAGCGGCAATGTTCTTGCTCGGCTGGCCAGAGAGTACCATGTCCAGGACTTCCCGTTCGCGCGTGGTCAGGCCAGCCAGTCGCGCCGCCGCGGCTGCGCGCCGACCGGACGCTTCAACCGTGTCCGGCGAATGCTCCAACGCGCGTCCAATACTGGCGAGAAGCTCTTCGCGGCTAAACGGCTTCTCAACGAAATCTGTGGCGCCGGCTCTCATTGCTTGGACCGCCAAATGCACATCGCCATCCCCGGTGATCATTACCGCTGGTAGGTGATGACCTTCGCTCTTTAGGCGCCGCAGAAGATCCAGACCACTCATGCCGGGCATCGTGGAATCGACCAAAATACAGCCTTGGTCAACGGGGCGATAGGAGGCGAAGAACTCTTCGCCGCTGTTGTAGATCTCGACCCGTTTCCCCTCGGCTTCAAGCATCGTGCGGATCGCTTCGAGCACGCTCTTGTCGTCATCGACGACGAAGACTGTTTCGGGTTGGATGCCGGTTAACTTGCTCTGACGCCCAGCGCTGGCCTGCGACGCAATTCTCGGCTTTGCCAGGAGTTGCTGGACGATGTGCGTCAGGTCGTCCGCGTTTATCGGTTTGGTGCGATGGAGATAGCCTTGCAGGGCAATTTCCCTGAGAGTTTCAGTCGAGATGTCACCTGTGAGGAGAAGCGCTGGTAAGTCACCGCCGAGAATCTTCCGTAGCCGAGTCATGACCTGAATGCCGGTCAGCCCTCGGGGCAAGTTATAGTCGGCGATGACCAGGTCCGGCTTGATGCCGCTGTTCGCGGCAATCGCGATTGCCGCCTCGCCGTCTGCGGCTGCCGTCGTCTTATGACCCTGGGCACTCAAGAGAACGCAGAGCGCGTCACTCACACCGGGATCATCCTCGACAATCAGGATCAACCCGCTTCGGGCTGCGATCGCCTGGCGTTCCACCTTTATGCCTGCCGGCGCAATTGACCTGCTCTCCGGCGCGAGTGGAACCTCGATCGAGAAGACCGAGCCGCTGTTCTCGTTTGAGCGGACGTCGACGGCATGATTGAGCAAATCGCCCAGCCGTTGAACGATGGACAGACCGAGGCCCAGACCGCGGTTCAATTCGCGACCGGGGTTGTTGATCTGATGAAACTCCTTGAAAATCTCGCGAAGCTGCGCCGCGGGAATGCCAAGGCCGGTGTCCCATATCTCAATCGCCAGCTTGTCGCCGCGCTGCCGGCAGCCGAGGAGGACTCGGCCTTTTCTAGTATATTTCACTGCGTTCGACAGCAGGTTTCGGACCATTTGTTCGAGTAGGCGGGGGTCGCTCACGACCGTCAGCCGACAGGGAAGCACGCGCCATTCGAGCTTGCGGGATTGCGCGTGATAGGCGAACTCGCCCTTCAGCCGCTCGAGCAGGTTGTTGATCGGGAACTCGACGATCGCCGGGCTGATAACCCCGGCCTCGAGCTGGTTGATATTGAGCAGCGTATTCAACATGCCCGACATCGCAGTCAGGGCTTCATCGCCGCGGGCGAGCAAGTTCTGGACCTCCGGGTCCTTGACCTTCGCTGCCATAAGCCCCTGCAGGAGCGTGAGGGTTTGCAGCGGCTGTCGCAGGTCGTGGCTGGCAGCCGCGAGAAAACGCGATTTGCCCATATTGGCGCTCTCCGCCTGTATTTTGGCGACAGCCATCGCGTCTTCGGCCTGTTTGCGCAGGAAGATATCGACGAAGGTGATGACCACCCCTTCGATGCGATTATCCTTGGTCCGATAGGGCAGTATCCGGCACGTGTACCAGGTGCCATTCTCGGCTTCGATCTCATTGGAGATCGAGATCAGATTGGACAGCACTGTCCGGGCGTCGATGAGAAGTCTGCCGTCGGCGAAGTGGCGCGCAAGATCGGCGAGCGGTCGGCCAATGTCGGAGGGGATCACGCTGAAGAGCGACTTCACCGCGGGTGTGAAAAAGCGGATGTTGAGTTTCTCGTCGAGGAACAAGGTCGCGACATCGGCACTCGTCAGGATGTTTTCGAGATCATTCGTGACAGTCTGATTCTGCTCGAGGGTTTCCTGCAGCTGGCCATTGAGGGCCGTGAGTTCCTCGTTGAGCGATTGCAGCTCCTCCTTCGAGGTTTCGAGCTCCTCGTTGGTGGTCTGGAACTCCTCGTTGACGGACATCGCTTCTTCGTTGATCGCCCTGATTTCTTCCTCGGCGGTCTCACGTTCGCGGATAGCGTTGTTGAGTTCCACACGCGTGCTATCGAGTTCTTGCTCGATCTGGGCGACGTCGGTGTGCGCGTCAACCACCTCTCCGGCCGCTTTCTCCTGCTTCGGCGCGTCGGCGAAGCTGAGCAAAATCAGATCGTCGTTGCCGGCCTTCGCAAGCCGGACGGTGACTGTCACCGCGACGGAGATACCATTGCGCTTAACCCGACCGGCTACTACGACCGGCTGCTCCAATCCCGAGATCGCCTTCTCCAACGCAATCCTGATCGCCGGGCGCAACTCCTCTCGCGCCGAGGCCAGCAGATCAAGACTCGCTTCGCCAGCAGGCATTTTCAGATAGAGGTCTGTTGCGCCGAAATAATAGAGGCCTTGATGCTTACGGTTAACCAGGACCGAGGCAGGCGCGTAGCTCTCGAGCAACAGTCTTTGCGCCAGGTCGCTGATGTGCGGCGTCTCGGCCGGCCGCAAGGGCCTAGGCCAGAGCGATCGAGCGACCTCGCCGCGACCGAGGGGAAGCTCCAGTTCGCCTGGCCGGCTACGGCCGATATGCCGGTAGATCTTTTGTATCTTGGAGATCGGTTCGAAATGATCGCCTGCGCCCACGGATTCCGACATTCCGAGAAACAGGATGCCGCCATCGCGCAGAGCAAAATGAAACAGCGCAAGAACTTTCTGCTGAGCCTCCGAGCGCAAGTAGATGAGAAGGTTACGACAAGTGATGAGATCGAGGCGTGAGAACGGCGCATCGGCAATCAGATCGTGAACGGAGAAGACGATTGCCGCCCGCAGGTCTCGCGACACCCGA
This sequence comes from Rhodospirillales bacterium, assembly GCA_003165335.1. Lineage (GTDB taxonomy): Bacteria > Pseudomonadota > Alphaproteobacteria > BOG-932 > Roseiterribacteraceae > BOG-932. Next base: position 6,655 of record PLTD01000124.1, read on the forward strand.
TAACTCTGACTTTCCTTGGTAAAGAAACGCCTCAGAGACGCCGCCGGCACATCGGCTTCGATCGACGCCGGGTAGAGACCTTCGCGAGCGAACGTCACCGCGTCCTCGTCGATATCCGAGGCGAAGACCTGTAGCTTGATGTTTCTTTGGGTCGCCTCGATCGCTTCAAGGAAGAGCATGGCAATCGAGTAGGCCTCCTGGCCAGTACTGCAGCCCGCCACCCAAATTCGGATCGGGCGGCCTGGCGGCTGCGTGCGCACCAACTCGGGAACGACTTTCTGCGCCATCACCTCGAATGCTTTCGCATCGCGGAAAAAGCGCGTGACATTGATGAATAAATCCTCGGTCAGGCGTTGAAGTTCAATGGGATCCTTGGCCAGGAGTTCAAAATAGCGGTTGCTGTCATCGAGATTGGCAAAGGCCATGCGCCGCTCGATCCGCCGCCTGATCGTGCCCTCCTTGTAGAGCGCGAAATCATGCGCGGTTCTTTTGCGCATCAGATCGATAATTTTCGTCAGGCCCTCTGCCGGGGGCACCGGCGTGTCGCCAGTATCACCTCTGAAATATCGATGACCGGCATAATGAGCGAGGGCCTCCGGAATTTTCGTCAGCGGTAGGACGAGATCGACCGCGCCAATTGCGATGGCGTTGCGCGGCATCCCGTCATACTCCGCTTCGTCCGGGTCTTGGGCGATTACGAGGCCGCCCGCCTCATTGATTGCTTTGGCGCCGATGCTGCCATCGGCGCCGGTTCCTGAGAGGATGATGCAAACCGCGCGCTCGCCGAACGCCTGGGCGAGCGACCGCAGCAGGAAATCGAAAGGCATCCGCACGTGGGCGTTCCGGGGTCCGGATAGATGAAATGCGCCGTCTTTTACGGCGAGAAATCGTCCGGGCGGGATGACGTATACATGGTTGGGTTCGAACCGCAGGGCTTCGCGCGCTTCGATGACGGACATTACGGTGTGGGAGGACAGTAGTTCAACGATCATGCTCGCATGGGTGGGTTCGAGATGCTGGACGAGAATGAAAGCCATGCCGCTCTTTGCGGGAAACGCCGCGAGCAGGGTTCGAAAGGCTTCGAGCCCGCCGGCCGAAGCGCCGATCGCGACGACCGGGAAGTTGGGCGCGCCAGCCGCGATCGTGGGCATTTTTGGCGTACGCTTGCGCTGTCTCGGCCCAAGCCGGGTCGGAATCGGCGAATGCGGGGTCATACGGCTGGCCCTCCTGACATTAGGTCCGCAGGTCACGCGTGTGCGCCTGAACGTGTTTTCAGCGACATCTCCGGCTTGTCGCGCCGGTAAACAGCTCTCGCTGAACTCAACACCTACAGCAACTGTAAGGCAATTCCCTTATAATTACACACTCATTTCGCGATTTACTTTCGCTGCTCTGCGCCATAACTCAGCGCCGTCCTTCTCGCCTGCGCGCAAAAGCTCTTCGGCGCGTCGTTCCACGACAGCTTGGGCTTGGGCTTGGGCTTCCGCCCCGAACCTTGCGATGGCCGCCGATGGCACCGCCAGAATATCAGCATCGACCTCCATCCCGGATCGATAACGGGTCGGCAGTGATTACACATTGGTTGAAATTAAGCCGATTGCGGGGCGCTTCCCAATTCCCGTTGCTTTGCCGAACAGGGGCCGAAAGGTTAACGGCTTCGCATTCAGGTCGACGGAAAGCCCCCCGGAAAACCGGACCGTCGGGGCCTTGCCGCCGTGGAGCATTATTGACGTACATCAATATTGAACAATCGTGCCTGGTGATAGGTTTACTCGCCTATCACGTCAACGCGGCGAGTTCTGGTGAACGCCAGAAGCTACGAAATAAGCCGCAAAGATTTGTCGGACAGCGAAAAGGTGCCTGCTACCACGCAAGCGGCCGCCATATCAACAGGGAGCCTCGAATGAACGTTGAAGGCCAGTTTTCATCGCCGCGCTTCGAAGTCGTCCCAGGGGCCCCGCGCATACCCGATACAGTGGCGCGAGACTTAAATGCGCCGGTGATCTTCATTGTCGAGGATGATGGCAATATCCGCGAAAGTTTACAGGAATTTCTCGAAGCTCATGATCTGCCCGTCGAAAGTTTTGGGTCGGCCGAGAGTTTTCTGCGCGACTATCGTCCAGGACATATAGCTTGCCTGCTGCTCGATCTCAGCCTGGGCGACAGTATGAGCGGACTGCAATTGTTGTCTGAGCTGAAGAGGGATCGGTATTTCCTGCCGGTCGTCGTGATCAGTGGCAGCGACAATCTGGGGGTGGCGATTGAGGCCATGAGAGCCGGCGCTGCGGATTATATCCAGAAGCCGTTCACCGGCGCCGATATACTGGCACGCATCGAGCGTGTGCTGGCGCACTCGTGTTTCCGCTGCAAATATTCCGCACCATGCATCGGGAGCGGCGATAGACAGGGTCGTCTGACCCCACGACAAAAGCACATCATGGAGCTAATCCTGACAGGCCATCCCAGCAAGAATATAGCCGCCGATCTAGGCATCAGCCAACGCACGGTTGAGAACCACCGCGCCGCGATCATGAGGAAGACTGGCTCAAAATCTTTTGCCGATTTAGCCCGCGTGTCCCTGGCCACGCCGTGGCATGGCGTCGGGCAATGTCCCCCCTGTTTTGCTGCGAGCACTCCGCCGACTGTACGTGCTTCCGTCCGGACCGGTCTTCCGCGACTTGGACAAGAGCGAGTAAGTTAAATCCAGACGTTCAACCCGAACATTCTCGGCTGGGTCTAGCGAAATTCGGCGGCTGGCGCGCCGGTTTCTAACGACACTGCACCTCGCCGAGGCTGCGATCACTCGCCATTCCGTCCTGCGCGAAGCAAGCGTCCCGCGCAAATTCGCTACAGATCGGCAGGCATGACGGCAGCGGCGTGTTGGTTGGGTCGGCAGCGGCTGATCCAAACGATGCCCCGACAAAGTTCCTGACCAGTCGGGCCCACCGCACCTCACCTTCGCTCGAATCTCGCAGAGTCTCGTACAGTTCGTCCATGTGGTCGCCACCTGCAGATCGCATGGCGTTGGTTGAGTGATTTCTCACAGCATCCCCCCAGCAGCGGGCAGTTGAACAATTTCTAACTATGAAATGTCCTGGATGGACATGGCACCCTCGGATTCTAACTAGAAGCGCCTCATCAAACCCGATGGCGAAATCGCAGAGCGACGCCAAAAGTATCATTGGGTGCTCGCAGCACGCGTCGGTCATCCAAAATCTCGGTTATTGGAAGAGCCCGATTCTGTGTTCGAGCCCAAGTGGGATTTCGCCCCACCTTTGATCAAGCCCAATGCCTGAATTGGCGCCATCATCGTTGTTTCGTTTGGTTTTCAGCCGGTCGAAGCCGAAGGGAGATGCCTCCAAATGCTTACCAATTCGCACTATTTTCGATAGGTGCGCCTTAAATTTGCCATTGTGCTGGCGGGCCAGACGATGGCCTCGTGTACGCCACCGTCCTCGTTGCCACAGGAGGTGCAGGCGAGCAAACCAAGCGATATCCACAAGCATCGCAACGACGAGGAATTGGTCCAAGCCAACCAGCGCGACTGCGTTCTGTAACGGCTATCAATCCGTCCCGCGGACAGGGCCTCAAAGGCAGTTTACCGATTTGAGCTAGGGCCGAGGGGGCTGGAAAACGGCTCATCGCCTAATTAAACAGCCGTTGATGCAAATCAAGGAGCAGTTCGACGTCGCCATATTATTTCACGTACTTGCTAGCAGCCGCAGCCTAAGGAGGCGTCGCATCATGCGTACACGTAGAAATCTCTTGGAGATGATTGGGGTCGGCGCCCTTTTGTCTGCCTTGCCTGGGCCATTGCGATACGCCTGGGCGGACGACGGCGATCAGGCTATAGCGTTCGTCGAAAACACCTGCGACCGGCTGGTAGCAGTCGTAAATAGCGGCGCGTCACCGAAGCAAAAGAGGGAGCGACTTCAGGCTGTTCTTTTTCGGCATTGGACATCGAGGACATCGGGCGCTTCTGCCTTGGCCGCTTCTGGCACATCGCCACGCCCGATCCGCAGAAGCAGTACACGGACCTGTTCCGCGACCTTCTAGTTACGGAAATCGCCGCCCATCTGGGCGAATACAAGGGCGGGCGGGTCACCATGGGACTTGCGCGGGCGGGCGCCGACACCGAGATCGTCATCACGAATATCGATCGACCGGGACTTGATACGAGTCAGGTGGATTGGGTCGTCAGCACCGCCACCGGCAGCCCGAAGATCATCGACCTGCTGTCGTCGGGCGTCAGTCTGCGGCTCAGTCAGAGCGAAGACTTCGCCTCCTATCTGGCGCGCCACGAGTTCAATATCGGCGAGCTCATCGCGGCGATGCACCAAGTGGTTGCGTAGAGCAGATAGTGTCTTTTTAACTCATTTGGATCGGACCGCAGGTTGTCAAAGGACCATTGCTTTCAGCCATCGCCCTGCGACGAGGGGGCTCGCACCCGTTGAAGCATCGATAGGCCATAGGCCGAAAGCCTTTGGCCATCCGGTTTGTGCAGCCAATAACACAGGCTTTCGCGGTGATGCTTTTGACTTGGGTCAGGTGGGCGGCGTTGCGGACCGATTCCACGGTCTTGAAGCTCGCTTCGAACCTGACCGTTTTATCAAGCTCCAGAGCGATGGCTATGTTGTTCTGGCCGCTCGTCACCCTAACCTCCGCCGCATGCCGCCTACTAACCGCATGCTCTGGGTCTCCTTGCTTTTTCAAGTCGCGGCGAGCGCGACTCCGCATGCATTCGGGGCCGCTTCCGCCGGTCTCCCAAGCCCACCGGTCAACCAATCCCAGCTCGTCGGCTTCTGGGTAACTCCGGACGGCAGCTGGGTTGTTGAGATCACGCCCTGCATCAGCGGATTTTGCGGTCAGTTGGTCGGGCTCAACAAGAGTGCTAGTCCCACTGCGTTGCGATTGGACGCGCACAACCCGGACCCGGCTAAACACGATAGGCCCTTGTGCGGCCTCTTGCTGATGGGCAGCTTCAAACCAACGAAGGGTGATGCCGGAAAATGGGAAGACGGCTGGGTCTACGATCCTCAGAGCGGCGAGACCTATTCCGGCCGGATGTGGCTTGACGGGCCCTTCAGGCTGAAGGTCCGGCGCTATTTGATCATTCCATTGTTCGGCCGCAACGAAACGTTTACGCGCGAGACCGGCTCCATCAACCGATGTTCGGCAGCGCCGGACGAGTGATCCGCCCGGGTTACCAGAAGCGACTGATCCATTCAGCACCGGCGACCGTCCCCCAGATCGCCCCGGCTTCGATCCCAATGATGATCAACCCGGTCAGAAGGGCGACCAAGAGCAACAGCCCGTCCTCCTCGAGATACGCCAACGAGATTAGTGCAATCGTCAGAGCCGGGACGACGTTGCTCAGCGGCACTGGAATAACGATTAGGGTCACTGCGAGCAGTAGGATGACGAGTCCAACGACACGCTTCATCACGCCGGGAGAGATCGGCCAGCGCGGATGAATTATCTTCTCCAGGTATCGCAACACCGGCACGGCGCGCTGCACCATGGCGGCGAGGTGGCGTGTCGACAGGGGGCGGTCGGCAATACGTCGCGGAAAGACCGGGGCCATATGGCCCGCGATCATCTGGAACGCGGGGATCATGAGGAGAAGGCCCGCTACGAGCGAGACGCCAGGTGTGATCGCGACCACGGCGAGCAGAAGCATGATGAGGCCGAAAGAGCGCTTTTGTAGGCCACTCATCAGCCAGCCCAAGGTGAAGTGGTCTGTCGGCGCCTGGTCGTGCAAGCGCTGGAGAACAACGGAAGCGGGGATGAACGCTATTGTATCGGTGTTCAGCGTCAACCCAGGCCTCATGATGTCCTGCGCAATGTTAATGACCGGAAGGTAACCGATAAAGGCTGACGAAGGATTGCCACGATCAGGCTGGATGCAACATGAATTTCAGTCGCTGGCTTGGCCGAAACTTGGAAGCGATGTTGTTCCTGGTGCCTACCGATCTCCGCGTCACAATTTGTCACACCGATTTGCGCCGGCAAAGCCGTCTCGCGACTCGATTATAGCCGCTGGTAATAGCTTGTCATCGTTTTCGCAAAACGGCGAAGATTCTGCCGATCAAGAGCTGCCAGGAAGGCGGTTACGGAAATAGCTGTGATTATGCGCCGGCTCAGGACCCCTCACGATTAGTTGAAATCAACCGGTTATCGTGCCGATCGGCGCCGGGACCCCGCGCCGATTCACAGGCCGGGACGCCCGATTGTCATTCTGAGACGGAAGCGTGCCGCGCCCTTCGTTGCGAAGTCAATCTATGAGCATCAGCGCCGGGCGCGGTCCACAGCCAGCGTCTGCTTTGCCGCGCTGCGCGCTCGAGAACGGACAGGCTCCGGCCAACTCCCGCCAGTACGAAAATTCAGACTGCCCCACCACCTGCTTTCAGCCTTTAGGCTGCGGCTTCCTGTAGTGGACGCACGGGCGGCTGTTCGTGTTGCATCGCCTGCCATAGATCGTAATTCGCCTGAAGATTGACCCAAAAACGGGCCGTGCTGACACCGGCCTTTTCCAGCCGCAACGCAAGGTCCGGGCTGATCCCGGCCTTGCCGTTGATGACCCGCGACAGCGCTACGCGCGACATAGACAACCGTTCAGCCGCATCCGTCACAGACAGTTCCAACGGCTCGAATACCGTTTCCTTGAGAATTTCGCCCGGGTGGGGGTGAGTGTGAATCATTATCATGTCCTCAGTGGTAATCTTGGTAATCGACAAGTTCGACATCGACGCCGGCAAATCGGAAGGTGACCCGCCAATTGCCGTTCACCCATATTGACGAGTGGCCCTTTAGATCACCATTCAAAGAGTGCAGTCGTAAGGCAGGTTGGTTCAAGTCCTGCGGTTCTTTCGCCACATCGAGCATTGCGAGGATCATCCCGAGTTTCTTGGCGTGTGCCGACTGAATGCCCCGTCGCGATCCCGTCTGGTAGAAGGCTTCGAGGCCCTTATGCCGAAATCCGATAATCATGGGCACGCTGTATCGCGTATCGCCTCGCGATACAAGTTATGACTGCCCAGCGCAGCCTATGTCCCCGCTCGCAGAGGCTCGGTGAGACTGGACTACCCTTTTTCCCGCCTTTTGATATGACGCATGATATCGCCGCGTCCGGCCGGCGTCTTTATCGGCGCGTGGACCGACCCTAAGACGAAGAAGACCCACTATCTGAGGCATGACAGGCCGGAGCATATCGGCGCCATCGCGCCACCCCGGAGCGGCAAGGGGGGCGGCCTGGTGCTGCCAACGCTGCTGAGGCGACTTATCGAGGCCGGCGGCAGATCGGGGAAGAGCGGGAGGTTCTGCGATTTGACCGCGACGGTGAGACTCTGGTTAAGCCCGCGACGCCCGCCCCGTAGCCGCCGAAGTAACTACCGAACGGCGAATGTCCGCTTCAAGCGTTCTATTGCCCAAAGCCGCCACTCCGGCCCATCGCGGAAATTCGGAAATGGACGATCGCATGATAGGGCGGGTCGCACGCTGCGTAATGACAATAGTATAGTAGAGCGCTGGTGCGTCATCGGGCAGCGGTAGTTCGTGCGGATTAAACACTCGTGTCTCCGCACCAAAATGCTGGAGGATACGTTCTGCTTCCAACGTCAGGAACCGGCTGTAGGAGCGCTCGCGCAGCGATCCGTAGAGCAACAGAATTCGCGGCGGATGCGTGGTTTTCGTCCGCGCATCGAGCAGATCATGATCCGGCACTGTGACATACTCGGACCGCAGATTGGGCAGATCGTTCGGATTGCTCATACCCGCGCTCCGCGCTCGTACCAGCCGCGCGAACGCCGCACCAGATGCACAACCGACAGCATAACGGGCACTTCGATCAGCACGCCGACGACCGTGGCCAGTGCTGCCCCGGATTGGAAGCCGAACAGGCCGATCGCGGTGGCAACTGCCAATTCGAAAAAATTGCTGGCGCCGATCAGCGCCGATGGGCCGGCGACATTGAAGGCCACCCCGCATTGACGGTTCAGCCAGTAAGCCAGACCTGCATTGAAGTAGACCTGGATCAGGATCGGCACGGCAAGCAGCAGGATCACGAGCGGCTGGGCGATGATCTGTTCGCCTTGGAGGCCGAACAGCAATACCAGCGTCGCCAGGAGCGCTCCGAGCGACACTGGACCGAGAATCCGCAAGACCGTCGCCAGTGCCGCTTGGCTCCTCGCAATGAGCCAACGCCGCCAGAGCTGAGCGATGATGACCGGAATGACAATGTAGAGCACGACCGACAGTAGCAGCGTTGCCCAGGGGACGGTGATCGACGAGAGGCCGAGCAATAACCCAACCAGCGGCGCGAACGCGACGACCATAATGCTGTCGTTGAGCGCGACCTGGCTCAACGTGAAATGCGGTTCACCGTCGAGTAGATTCGACCAGACAAACACCATTGCCGTACAGGGCGCCGCTGCGAGCAGAATCAAACCGGCGATATAGCTATCGATCTGCCCGGCCGGCAGGAATGGGCGGAAGACGTGACCAATAAAGAGCCATCCGAGCGCCGCCATTGAGAACGGCTTCACGGCCCAGTTGATCAACAAGGTGACGCCGATACCGCGCCACTGCGAGCGCACCTGGCCGAGTGCAGCCAGGTCGATCTTGAGCAGCATCGGTATGATCATCAGCCAGACCAGCCCTGCCACAGGCAGATTGACCTGGGCGATGGTCGCCTGCCCCAGGGCATGAAAAGGTGCTGGTGCAAATTGCCCAAGCGCGATGCCACCCGCCATGGCCAGCGCCACCCACAATGACAGGTAACGCTCAACGACGCCGAGCGCCGGTCGGGCGGACTCAATTGGAGCAGTGATATCAGTCGCACTCATGAAGAAAAGCTCGGGCTGATATCAGATTTGGCGGTGGAACGAGGCGTCTGTTGATCAACGAGAGGTGGGCAACCGGTCTCTTCCGCATTGCGGCAACAATTCTCGGTAAGAAATCCCACAACGGCGTTCATCGCGGCGAAGTCCGTGGCGTAGATAATATGCCGGCTCGCGCGGCGCTGGGTGATAAGTCCCGCATGGGCGAGTTGCTGAAGATGAAAGGTCATGGAAGACGGCGGAACCCCGAGGCGTTCGGAAATCGAGCCGGCTGGCAATCCATCGGGTCCGCACTCGACCAGCATGCGAAACACCGCCAGCCGGGTTTCATGAGCGAGCGCGCCCAGGGCGGCTATGACGTCTTTTGCTTCCAAAGTCGTAATCCTTATTTCGATACTTCTCAAAATATGGATTGCCTGGGGAAACGTCAAGATTGAATGAGGCAGACGGGCAAGGGTTCGAGTACCTCGACACCATCAATGCTGGCTGCGAGCGTCCCACCGTTGATCGTCTTCATCCGCATCTTTTTCGGATCGAACCCGAAAATAACGATCGCAGCGCGTTGCTATTTCAGGGCCAGCCGCTGCCTGGGCATCATGTGTTTTGTGGACCCAATCCATGCAGTCATCGGCTAACGCCAAATCTGCGTCGGAGCGCGACTGGGACAGGTTTGCGAAAACCATCAAACCGATGAACGGAATCGCGCCCGCCGTCATAAGCGCAATCGTCCAGAGGTGCTTGTACCGAGCCATTCAAACAATCCAACGCTGAAGATTATCGGCTCGCGATTTCCGAGGCCCAATAGGCCTTGATCAGCTTGGTGAGCCTCGGTGGAATTGCGACGTAGTGAAGATCGGAAGCTTGAACCTCCCCATCCTCAAGCGCCCACTTGAAGAACGCCAATGTGGCGGCGGAGCGAACAGAGTCTTTCGGCGACTTGTACATCAGGATAAATGTGGTCGCCGTGATCGGGAACGCGTCGGGGCCGCCCGCATCGGTCATCAGCACGCTAAAATCCTTGAAGTCCCGCCAATCAACCGTCGAAGCCGCCGCCTGAAATGTTTCTGGGGTCGGGCTGACAAAGAGCCCATGCGCATTCTCGACCTGACCGAAGCTCAGTTTGTTCTGGACTGCGTAGGCATATTCGACATAACCGATCGCACCGGGCGTCGCTGTAACCGCAGCCGCCACGCCTGCATTCCCGTCGCCACCCACGCCGACCGGCCAGTTGACCGATAGGCCGACCCCAACCTTTTCCTTCCAGGCAGCACTCGCCTTCGCCAGAAAATCGACCCAATTGTAGGTCGTACCGGACCCGTCGGAGCGATGGACAACCGAAATCGCTATGGCCGGAAGCTGGAGGCCAGGATTAACGGCCTTGATCTCGGGCGCGTCCCAGCTTGTCAGAACGCCGAGGTAGATATCGGCGATAAGTTTTCTCGAAAACTTGATCTGCCCGCTTTCAACGCCCGGTAGATTTACCACGGGTACAATGCCGCCAATCACAATCGGGAATTGGCAGAGCCCCACCTTCTCCAATTCGTCCGGCGGGAGCGGCTTATCGGTCGCCCCGAAATCGACGTCGCCCGACTGGATTTGCTTAATTCCCGCGCCCGATCCTACGGATTGGTAGACCACCTTGACGCCGGAAATCTTGGCGTAATCGTCAGACCATTTCTCAATAATTGGGGCAACAAAAGTTGAGCCTGCGCCTTGAATGTCGTCGGCAAATGCTGGTCGTACAGTTGAGACTGAGGACGCCAACCCAACAAACATCAGAACTACAATGCAGGCCAGCAGCGATCGGCGTAAAGACATCGCGTCCTCCAGATGTCACTAAACAGCAAGGCTATCTTGGTCATTTAACCTTGTCGGCCCAGGTCGCTTCGATTTTCGCCACGAGGTTGTCAGGCAGCGGAACATATTGCAGGTCTTCGGCCAGCTTCTGGCCGTCATGATAGGCCCAGTCGAAAAACTTCAGAACTTCCTTGCCGGTTTCTGGGTTTTTCTGGTGGGCATAGATCAGAACGAACGACGCGGCGGTTATGGGCCAACTATCGATACCCGGTTGATTGACCGGGATAAGGCGGTAGCTGAAAGAGCTTTTCCAATCTGCGTTGGCGACCGCCGCCTGAAAGTTCTTACCGCTCGGCTCAACGATGACACCGTCATGATTAATCATCTTGGTGAAGGTCAACTTGCTCTGTAGGGCGTAGGAGTATTCGACATAGCCGATCGCGCCTGGCGTTTGCGCGGTCATCGTGGCAACGCCTTCATTGCCTTTGGCGCCGACGCCCGTCGGCCACTTGATCACTAGATCGGCGCCCACCTTGGTCTGCCAATCGGCATCCACTGCCGAAAGATACTCCGTGAAGTTGAAGGTCGTGCCCGATCCGTCGGAGCGATGGACGACGGTGATCGGCGCGCTGGGGAGCTGTTTGCCTGGGTTCAGTTTCTTGATTGCAGCGTTGTCCCAAGCTGTGACCCTGCCGGCATAGATGTCCGCCAGCGTAGCGCCGTCGAGCACCAATTCGCCCGGCCCGATTCCAGACAAGTTGACGACGGGTACGATGCCGCCCACGACCACCGGAAACTGCACTAGATCGCCGGCATTGACCTGAAGCGGGAAGAGCGGCTTATCGGTCGCGCCGAAATCGACTCTCCTCGCCATGATCTGGTCGACGCCGGCGCTGGAGCCAACCGACTGATAATTTATCGCGGTACTTGTTTGAGCTTTATAGGCCTCGGCCCATTTCGACATTATCGGAAACACGAAGGTCGAGCCGGCGCCGCTAATTTCTTCGACACCTGCGGATCGGGCTGCCGGCGTTGACGCTGTCACCACGAGGCAAACGAAGGCTACGACGCGACTCGCAATCAACCGGCGCTGAGTCATCACTTCCCCCTGATGCTGATGGCCCTCGATAACTCTAGAGTTGGCTGGGCCGGTCGCCGGGAAGGCTCATAGCATATTTTTATAATCATGGAATAATGGAATCGTAGCGGGGCGCTACGTCACCTGCACGCGTTCACCGCGCTGATTTGCGGGGAGCTGCCGCCGACGCGGTCTCGCAACTTGGACCGCATGACGCTTGGATGTCGGAAAAAATATCGGCGCAAATCTCAGGACGGCCGCCGCAGCAATCTTCGAGCAGAAAGGTCACAAGCCCACGGATGTCCTCGAAGTTCGGCGCGTAGAAGATTTGTCGTTGCAGGCGTCGAGACGTAACCAGTCCTGCGCGCTCCAACGCGGCGACGTGGAACGATAGTGTAGACGGTTGCACCACCAGCCTGGAGGCAATTTCTCCTGCGGGAAGTCCATCGGAGCCGTCACGGATCAGCAGCCTAAAGATGGCTAGTCGGGTTTCCTGCGATAGCGCGGCAAAGGCCGCCAATGCTTGACTCGATTTCATAATTCTATAATGATCAAAGCATCTTAATTGTCCAGTAACAATGGTAGCGCGTAACGGACTGATTTCCAGCATTATCGAGTTCTCCGTTGCTGGAGCAGTGGCGGACGGTGCTTTTCCGCGACTCCCTGATGGTTAATCTGTGCGCTCAAGGAGCAGATCATGCCCAGCCGTACATACAACGTCTTATTTCTATGTGAGGGGAATTCGGCACGGAGCATCATCGCCGAAGCCTACCTTAATAGCCTCCACTCGCACCTTCACGGATTTAGCGCCGGGGCGGAACCCAGAGGGTTAATTCATCCTCTGGCGCTCGATGTACTGCATAACTTGAAGTTGCCGACCGACGGTTTGCGTAGCAAAAGCTGGGACGAGTTTGCGAGCCCGGCGGCGCCTGTCATGGACCTCATCATTAATCTTTGCGACGAACCCGCCGGCGAAGAATGTCCGACATGGCCGGAACAACCCGTAAGCGCACATTGGGGGATTCCCGATCCAGCCATCGTGGAAGGCTCTGAGGTTAATAAGCATCAGGCATTCTTCAGAACGGTCGGCTATTTGCGACGAAGGATCGACATCCTTGTCAATTTCCGGATGAAGCATCTGGATAGGATTACGATTAAGCGGCTGGACGATATGGGCAAACGCCAAGCTGACGAGTTCGACGAGCTGGAAGCACCGGGCTAACTCAACCAACCACTATGATCGGGACGACCTGTCTCGGTAAAATTCTTTCCCAACACTTCGGTCAAGAGTCGACATGACGCGTATCGGTATTAATGGCTTTGGGCGCATGGGTCGTCTCGCGCTCCGCGCTGCTTGGGGCCGGGATGATATCTCGGTCGTGCTGATCAATGAACTTAAGGGAGGTCCGGCGACGGCAGCGCACCTGTTGGAGTTCGACAGCGTCCATGGCCGTTGGAATAAACAGATCGAAGTGGACGAGGGCAGTTTCTCGCTCGACGGTCAGCGCATTGCATTCACCGAAGCGGCAAAGCCTGCCGATGTGCCTTGGGACGAGTACGGCGTCGAGATCGTGCTCGAATGTACCGGCAAGATGCTCACTGCGGAAACCTTGAACCCCTACTTTACGCGCGGCGTTCGCAAAGTGATCGTCGCCGCTCCCGTGAAACAGGGCGGCGCACTGAATATTGTCATGGGGGTCAACGACAATCTCTACGATCCCGATCAAAACGATGTCGTGACCGCCGCGTCATGCACGACCAACTGCCTCGCCCCGGTCGTCAAGGCCATCCATGAGAGCATCGGCATCCGGCATGGCCTGATTACGACTATTCACGACGTAACGAACACGCAGACAATCGTCGATCTGGCGCACAAGGACCTGCGGCGGGCACGTTCGAGCCTGCTTTCGCTAATCCCTACGACAACCGGGTCGGCTACGGCGATTGGGCTCATCTATCCCGAGCTTCAAGGAAAGCTTAACGGGCTTGCCATTCGTGTTCCTCTGCTAAATGCGTCGCTGACCGACTGCGTGTTCGAGGTGGAGCGCCCGACCTCAGTGAACGAGGTGAACGAAATCCTCAAAGCGGCGGCCGACGGGCCCCTGGCAGGCATTCTTGGTTATGAGTCCCGCCCGCTCGTCTCGGTGGACTTCCTGAACGACCCGCGCTCCGCGATCATCGACGCGCTTTCGACGATGGTCGTCGATGGGACCCAAGTGAAGATCCTGGCTTGGTACGACAATGAGTGGGGATATGTGAACCGTATGGTGGAGCTGGCGCAGAAGATCGCCGCATCGCTGCCCGCGTCGCGATCCCAAGCAGCCGGGTAACACACCGAATGACCGGCTTGAGAAGCTATGCCCTGATCACGGCGGCATATTGGGGTTTCACTATCACCGATGGCGCTCTCCGCATGCTGGTGGTGCTGCATTTTTACAAGCTCGGCTACAGCGACATTACGATCGCCTTTCTGTTCCTATTCTACGAGTTCTTCGGCATCGTCACGAACCTGGTGGGCGGATGGGTCGGGTCGCGTTATGGCCTGAAGGTGACGCTTCACGGCGGGCTGGCGCTGCAGATATTCGCCCTCGTCATGTTGGCCCTACTCCAACCGCAATGGCCCGAGATCGCCTCGGTCGCTTACGTGATGACCGCCCAGGCGCTCTCCGGCATCGCCAAGGACCTGACCAAGATGAGCGCAAAGAGCGCCATCAAGGTGGTGGTGCCGGAAGGGTCCGATGGCGCCTTGTTTCGCTGGGTGGCCCGACTGACAGGTTCCAAGAACGCGCTCAAAGGTGTCGGGTTCTTCGTCGGCAGTGTCTTGCTCGCCTGGCTTGGCTTCGTGGGGGCGCTCCTCACCATGGCGGCCGCGCTACTTGTCGTCCTGCTCGGCGCGGTCCTGACGCTTTCGGGCGACCTCGGGCGGTCGAAAAAGAAGGTCAAGTTCACGACGCTTCTATCAAAATCGGCTGCTATCAATTGGCTTTCCGCGGCCCGGCTATTCCTGTTTGCCTCCCGGGACGTTTGGTTTGTCGTCGGTCTACCGGTATTTCTGTCGCAACTCGGCTGGTCGTTTTCGCAGGTCGGCGCCTTCCTGGCGCTTTGGGTGATCGGCTACGGATTCATCCAGGCCGTTGTCCCGGAGCTGCTACGAAAACTGGGTGGCGGCGACACCGTCGATGGAGGAATTGCCCGCTTATGGGCGTTCATCCTGGTACTTATTCCCTTCGCCATAATAGGAGCGCTGAAGTTCGGCTTCGACCCGGGCGCGGCGCTCATCGTCGGTTTGGCCGTGTTCGCGGTGGTGTTCGCAGTCAACTCCGCGGTGCATTCCTATCTAGTGCTGGCCTACTCGGACATAGACAGCGTTTCAGTCGATGTCGGCTTCTACTATATGGCGAATGCCGCCGGCCGGCTGCTTGGCACATTGCTCTCAGGTCTTGTCTTCGAGTTCGCCGGCTTCGAGGCTTGTCTCTGGACCTCAGCGGCCCTCGTGCTCACCTCAGGCCTCTTGGCGTTAAAGCTACCACGAGACAAGGCTGCGTCGCTCAACGTGGCGGTCCCCGCGTCGGACTGATCGAAAATAGCGCAATCTGCGTGAGGGTCCGTTCAAGTATGCCAGAACCCAGTGCAGTGGGCTGCCTGCATTTGTGCCGAGTCTGATACTAAGGCTCCTTTATGCAATGCGCTCGCGAAAGCGAGCTGCGCCCGTACAGCCGCTTTCAATAGTGCCGATCGCTGCGTAAGCGGCCTGGATGGGAACGCTACCGCCATTGTCTCCTCAGGATATGACCCGAATTCGACCTACGCGATGAAAATGAATCAGCCGGGTGCCGACGCCGTAAGCTTTGACAATTCGGCGAGCCCGATTGGCGGTTCCGTCAGCCACGGCACGACATAAATCCGTGTTGCTAGATGCGCCGCGACACGCTCCATCTGCCGACGTTCGCCATCGAGACGCGCGGCCAGAAGAGCGTCGTGCGTTCCCGCCGCGCCGATGCTCTTATTGATCACCCAGGCGTAGGGCTCAATCCGCGCCCGGCGCAGGTCTTCCTGCAGCGCGGCGGCTTGGGATACCGGTGTTACCTCGGGCAATGTCACGATCAGGATACGGGTATATGCTGGATCCTGGAGGCGCATCAGTGGCGTCACGACCCGCCCCGCGGTGCCGGTCGGGAATTCGCGCATGATTTGCCGGTGATAGGCTCCCGCCGCATCCATCAGAAGCAGACTGTGCCCGGTTGACGCCGTATCGAGAACGACGAAGGCGCTCCGCCCTTCACTGACGATACGCGAAAACGCATGGAAAACCGCGACTTCCTCTGTGCAGGGGGAGCGCAGATCCTCGCGCAGCAACGCCTGTCCCTGGGCGTCGAGATCGGATGAGCGCGAGGCCATCACCTTGTCGATATAGCGCTGTGTTTCTTCCTTCGGATCGATCCGATCCACCTGCAGATCGGGCAATTCGCCCGCAACCGTCACCGCCAGATGCGCCGCCGGATCGGTGGTGCTGAGATGAACCGAATGGCCGCGCTGCACGAGGCCGACAGCCAAAGCCGCCGCGATGGTGGTTTTCCCGACGCCGCCTTTACCCATGACCATGATGAGTCCGCGCCCCGCCGCCGCCAGCTCGTCCGCCAACCGATCGAGCGCGGGTGCGTCTGGCGTCGCCGGGACCGTTTGCCTGCGGGCCTGTCGGGGAACGATTTCAGGTTCGAACAGTGCGCGCAACGCCGGCAGTCCGACCATATCGAAGGCGTGCAACGGCACCTCGTCGCGCGGCAAGGCGGCAAGCGGCGCGGGCAGTTCCGCAAGCGCCTGACGCCCCAATGCTTCGATCGAACGCGCAACCGGATCGCGCGGGTCTGTCGCATGGAATACGCCGTTGATCGCCAGACGCTGATTGCCGAGGCCCACAGCGCGCAATTCCACCGACGTGCGGGCGGCCTCGGCGATGGCCCCGGCTTTCGGGCCGGGTTACCAGCACGACGGTGGTGCGGGCGCCATCCCCAAGGGCGCCGAGCGCCGCCTGGAAGCTTCGCTCCTGCATCTTCAGCCCCGAATGCGGACCGAGGCATGAGGCGCCGCGATCGTTGCCCTCAAGAAAACCGGTCCAGGCCTTCGGCAGGCTGCGAAGGCGCAGCGTGTGACCGGTGGGCGCGGTATCGAAGACGACATGATCATAGCCGCCGGTCTCGCGACCAAGCAGAGCGCTGAATTCGTCGAATGCGGCGATTTCGGTGGTGCAGGCGCCGGAGAGCTGCTCTCGCACGGCCGAACGTTCAGCGTCGCTCGCGCCCGGCTCCATCTTGTCCAACACGCTGCGTCGATAGGATTCGGCCGCGATATCGGGATCGATGATCATCACGGAAAGTCCGGATGCGCCTTGCACCGGCGTCGGCTTGTCTTGGAGTGCGACACCCAGCATCTCATCGAGATTCGAGGCGGCATCCGTGCTGACCAGCAGGACCGACTTGCCGCCATCAGATAGCGCTAAAGCGGTGGCGGCGGACAGCGACGTCTTCCCGACCCCGCCCTTTCCGGTGAAAAACAGAAAATGCGTGGCTTCAGCCAAAAGTCCCGGGTCAGACACTGTGTTCGCCTAGATCTTTCCCAATGCGGCTCTATCGGCATCTGCCGGCGACGGTCAGCGGGCCGAGGCCACCAGAAAGCATATGCGGCAGCGAGATCGTCCACATTGATCAAGCTCAATCACACAAGCCGATCGCAACTTTTGCCGCCGTTACACTTCAGAGGCACACGATGCCGTTTATCGATGATGGCTATAGAGCTGGTGCAACGGATAATGATCTAAATGTCCTATTGGTGTTGAAGCGCATATTTCTTGAACCACAGTCTGATGGCCGCTTTTGAGGGCCAGGCAAAGACCTGGAGATGGCTGTGATGGCGCTGAGCCGCCTACCGACCAGCCCTTGCTACGACTGTTTACGGGACGAGCCAGTCGGCCGTGGAGCGGCCGAGTTGGTCGACACCTGCCTATCTCCTCGGGGGCTGTCCGGTTTCGGGCGACCCGACGGGGAGGCGGTATCGCCCTCAACGTTACGAACTGTCTCAGTTACTCGGTGCGCCATCCCGGCGTCGCGCCATTACCCGAGTTTCGCTCCTCTGCTTCAGTCCGAAACGCCCGGCGTCCAGGGCGGTCTGCACATTATAGCCGACCACGCCAGTGCCTCGGCCGCTGGTGGCCATTGAGCGCGCATCGGGATCGGTTAGGGATACCTGCTTGTCCGGTGCTTCGTGAACCTGCTGCTCCATCGCTTTCAGGTCCTGCATCTGTCGGCGCAGGCCCGCGATCTTCTCGGTTATCCGCTCGGTCCTGGCTTCGGAGATGTCGCTGTCTTGGCGATCGGCATGGTCGAGCGCCGCCAGATACCGGGCGATGCTGGCGTCCACCTGCTCCATCCGCTTGGCGACCTTGGCCACCGTGAAGTTCTTGTCGCGGTTGTTCACCCCCTTGAACTTGCTGCCGTCGATCGCGACAATGG
>PLTD01000202.1:0-8081 GCA_003165335.1 Rhodospirillales bacterium
TTACGGTCTATCGATGGAGCGAGACCCCTCACCCGGCGCTGCGCGCCGACCTCTCCCGAAGGGAGAGGTGAAGTCCGCGCTCGTTTCCCCCTACTTCCCGTCCGCCGTCGCCATCACCGCCTGCACCGGATCGCCCTCGCGCAGCAGCGCGCCGGCGCGGGCGACGACGATTTCGCCTTCGGTGAGGCCCTTGCTGATTTCGAGCTGGGCGCCCGACATCAGCCCGACCTCGACCTGCCGGGTTTCGACCCGGCCGCGCCGCACCACCTGCACCACGGTGCCGGCGGTGCCATAGAGCACCGCGGTCAGTGGCACCGAGACGTTGTTGCAGTTCTGCCCGGTCTTGATCAGCGCGCGGCCACTCGAATTCACCAAGAGGCGCCGGTTGGTGGTGACGCCGAGGAAGGCCTGGCCGAGCTGGCTGTTGGGTTCGATCGTCGGCGCGATCCGCCGGATCCGCCCCTCGACCTCGCCGGCGCCGATGATCTTGATCCGCGCCGGCTGGTTGACCGCGAGTTTTGGCATGTCCTGCACCGGCACCAGCCCGACCAGGTCGAATTCGCCGCGCGCGATGATCGAGAACAGCGCCTCGCCTTTTGCGGAGGCGACCGCGCCGATCACCGCCGTCGAACTCTCGACCAATCCCGCCACCGGCGCCTGCACCATCGCCACCCCGCCCTCGGGCAGATTGAGCCGCGCCAGCGTCTGCCCCGCGGTCACGGTGTCGCCGGCCTCCGCCAGGATCTCCGCCACCTTCAGCCCCGGCCGCTCCGGCCGCACCATCGTCTCCTCGCGCGCGATCACGATCCCGGACACCTCGACGATATCGTCAAAGCAGGACTTTGCGGCTTTGAGCACCGTGACGGCGGCGCCCTTGGGGGCGTCGGGCTCGTCGGCGGCGAGGGCGGGGGACAGGGTGAGAAAGAGGAGGAGGGCGAGCAGGTTTCGCGATAGGCCGAGGGAGGCGAAAGAGTTCATCGGCGTTCCTGTTCCAGTTGTCCGGCCTATGGATATCAGAAGGCGGGCGCTTGGGCCAAGCAGCAAACGGGCGGCTCGCAACTGAAGAGTCCGCGATTCCTAGCAACGCATCGGCTAGGAAAGCTACGATTTCGTACCCGTAGAAGCTGGTGGGAAAGCTTCGCGCAAGAAAACGAGCTTATAGTATAGCCCCAAGGCTCTTCGTCTCCACTATGAAGGTACGCTGAGCAGGCTATGGAGCTGGGCAGGGACTGCTTCTCGCAAGCGCCATGTTATGGAGATTGGTGCGTCGCCTTCCCAAGAAACAAAATCAACTTCGCCACAGTAAAGAAACGGTGTTGGCTTCGAACCGGTCTTCTTCGTCGGTCGCACAAAGAGGTGTACGTGCTTTCCCTGAGTCCGGTGGTTGCTAAGAATCTGCCCGTGCTTCGAGGCCTTTGTGGTGCGGTTCTGGCTCTGCCAAGCGAATTCGCGATCGGATACGAAATGGTCCACGTATCGATGGTCCGTGTTCATGTCTTCTTTCGCTAAGGTAACCAGAAGAAAGACTTCCGAACCTTGGGCAACGAAACCGGCGTTCCAGATTGCCTGGCTGAAAGTTAGACCGAAGGCCGGCGCGATGTTTTCGCGTAAATAGCGTGACCAGACTTGTAATCCTACAGGAGTTGGAATTCGCAGCGCCTCCATCTCCAGACCAGATGGGTTA
The DNA here is from genome assembly GCA_003165335.1 of Rhodospirillales bacterium. Classification (GTDB taxonomy): domain Bacteria; phylum Pseudomonadota; class Alphaproteobacteria; order BOG-932; family Roseiterribacteraceae; genus BOG-932. Next base: position 1,685 of record PLTD01000202.1, read on the forward strand.
CGCTTTAGTCTGACTCTCTCGCCGCGCCCCGGCAATCCTGCGTCATCGCCAAACCAATAACGCAGTATTTCCGGCAAGATATTGGCATCTTCGTCGGGCCGTCGAACGATGCTGATTACACTCTTTTCGATTGAAGTCTCGTAAGTCTCGTCGTCTATCTGGACAGGAGTTGACCCCTGCTCAAGGTGAAGGCTCGTAGGGTCACTCTGGAGAAACAAGACTGGAGAATCGCCGGCACGACCCACCCGGCAGATAATGTCGGCTATTGGCTCGCCTGAACTTAGTCGATTCAAATATTCCGCAAGGCGCCAGTCTAGAACTTCTCGAAGAAGGTCTCGAAAAGATTCGGCGTCACCGGCCTCGAAGGTGGTTGATAGCTGGTCCCCTTCAAAGCGAAAGAAGGGTGCATCTCTGTTTCCGCGACTTTCTACAAGAGCGTGTATAGGATTTTCAATAAGCACGCGGCGCAAGCGTTTGTCGTCTCCGAGGTCAACGGATAAATCATCCCGGATCTTCAAGTATCGCGATGCGAGCCGTGCGACGTGCTCAACCAGCTTATCAATTCCGATGCTTCCAGGTATCGCTTCCGCCGAGATCATGGCGAGCAGCACCGCGATCTGATGACTGTGATTGGTCTCGATCTTCTCGATGCTCTCGAAGAAAGCATGAGATTGCGAGAAAACGCTGCCCTCAACCTGCGACAGCCCATTCATGCGTGAAACAAATCCAAGCCAAGAGCGTTCGCTATTTCCGCGGGGGTTGAAGCTTTCATGAAAAGCCTCAACCGCGGTCGGTCGAATGCCGTGGCGTTCGAAGAACTCTCCGTAGAATGCTTCAAGTGCGGCTTCTGGTCGAGCCGGCTTCAATAGACTATCGAAAATTTTTATGCTTTCGAGTTCGTAAGTGACGGAACAGCCCTCTGGGAGGTCAAGCCCTTGCCTTCTGACTTCGTCGAGAAGCTTTCTTAGAGCGCCTATACTGTTGGCGCTTCTGTCGGCAAGAGCCGCGACGGAACGTAATTTCATGAGAAAAGATCGGTGATTACCTATGTAATCAATGACTTTCAGGAATGGCTTTCCCGGTGCTCTACGCAGCCCTCGGCCGAATTGCTGCATCCAGATCACTGTCGATTCGGTGGGGCGCAGCATGAGGACGGTATCGATATTGGGAACATCGACGCCTTCGTTGAACATGTCGACTGAGAAGATGACATCAATCTCGCCATCGGCGAGACGCCGAAGCGAAGTTGCTCTTGGCGCGCTCTCGTTACCGGAGTGCACAACCACTGACCGGACGCCGCGCGCGTTGAAAAACTCTGCCATAAAGTTGGCATGGCGTTGCGAACAGCAAAATGCGACGCAGCGTTGAGCGCCATGCTTGCGGAATTGCTCGAGAGCGTTTTGTGCGCGTGCGTCGGTTGCGACTGCCGCCGTGAGTTCTGTAGGGTCGAAACGTGCGTTACGCCAAGGAATGTTGGCGTAATCGATCACATCCGGAACGCCCCAGTATTGGAAGGCGCAGAGCAGGCCCGCTGAAACGCCATCCGGCACAGAGGCTTCAAACACGAGGTTCTCTTGGCATAGAGCGAGAAGATCACCCCCGTCCATTCGCTCCGGCGTCGCCGTCAACCCAAGCAAAAAGCGCGGTTGAAAATAGTCTATGATACGACGGTAAGTCGCTGCCGCTGCGTGATGGAACTCGTCGATTACAATGTAGTCGAATGCGTTCGGCGCGAACGTTCGAAGGTGTTCTATGCGGCCGAGTGTTTGCACCGATGCGAAAAGTAGGTCCGCGTTGACATCTCGCTGGGATGCATCCATGCGCCCAATGGATGCATTTGGTCTGACCTGCCTAAAATTGTCTATCGCTTGGTTCAGAATCTCTTCGCGGTGAGCTACGAAAAGAACGCGACGGAACTCCGACCTATCGCTGTCAAAAGCAGATAGCCAGGTTTTTCCAAGCCCCGTCGCAAGAACGACGAGCCCGGCCGAATAACCTTCCTTGCGGGTCTTTTCGAGTGCCGCGAGGGCCTGTTGTTGAATGGAGTGCGGGATTGCCATCGGAGCAGGCGGCTCTTCAGCCATTCCCGCTCCCCTCCAGTCTGGGGGCGCGCGGCGCGCTTCGTAACGACGTATCCAGGCTTCGTTGGCGCTGACGGCTTGGTATGAGTTGAATATATTCTCGAATCCGATTGTGATTTCCGAGAATCCGGCCCGCTCTTGGCGGGAGATTACCTTGTAATTCCATTCGATGGAACTGGTTAGCGCTGGGGCGGATAGGTTCGAACTGCCGACAAAGGCAATGCCTTCGACGTCGGTTTGAAAGATGTAAGTTTTGAGATGGAAGCCACGGTCGCGCGCTTCGTAAACGCGGACCACGAGGTCGCCAGAGAGATCGTTGAGACGGCGCAATGCCGCTGGCTCTGTGACGTCAAGATAGTCTCCGACGAGGATGCGTGCCCTTCCGCCGCGAGCCAAAAAGTCGCTAAGGTGCGCGACGATCATACGAGCGCCGCTGTCGAGCAGGAAGGCGACCGCCATGTCACAGGTCGTTGAGCGATCGAGATTAAGTAGTAGGTGCGGCAAGAGGGGATCGTCACCGCCCGTGACAAGCCTTTGACTTACCGTAGCGTCAAGGTAATTGGCCTTGTCAGGAATGACGTGTCGAACGCCGCCGCGGGGGTCGGCAACGTCACCCGCGTAGCGCGGGATTATATGCAAATGGAAATGGGATATCGTCTGACCGGCTGCGGCTCTTTCGTTGAAACCAACATTGAAACCATCTGGACGGAATCGTTCGCAGATCACAGCTTGTCCCTGATCGATCGCCGACCAGATCGCGGATTTCTCGACAGAGTTTAGGTCCGACCATACCGACGCATGGCGATGGGGAACGATGAGAAGGTGTCCCGAACTTACGGGAAACGGATCCCAGATAGCGATCAAGAAGTCGTTCGAGAAGGCGATGCAATTTTCGTCAATCGAACAAAGTGGGCAACTCATTTCACCTCAAGGTCATCTTCTGGCTCATCATCTCGGCCAGCCTGATCGGGGTACACCACTCGTTTGTAACTGATTGCCTTATGCATCTCCGCAAACATGCGCACGTCGTATCTTGAATAGGCAATTTCGTAAAACACTTTTCCGGCTGCGTTCGTAAACGAATATTCGCGCGGTTTGCACCATTCGGGTCCGAAATCGACTAGCATGTAACGATTCTCCAATGGCGGATATCGCAGCATAATCCGCGGTTCGGCTAAAGGCCAAACGCCGGGTGCATTCGATGTCCCATACAAGCAAGAGGCTATGAAGCAGGCGCGAAAGCCACTTGCGCCTGAAATCGAATTTCCTCAACCGGATCAACGTGATTTGGGTCGTCCAGTCCCCTCGCAAAAAATATTCCGCTTTTCGTTTGCCCCAAATCAGCGGCATAACCCGCGCCGTCCCGCCCCCATGAGGGGCGTTGGCCATCGTCACGAACGTTGGGGCGGGATGCGGTGGACGCGGCAGCGTCGGGCGCGCAGGGGATCGCAGGGCGGGTCTTGTGCCTGTGAGCGATGACGGCGCGCCGACGAACGACGCCGATGCGTACGGCAAAAGCGTGTGGTCCTGACGCCTCATGGTTGGCGTCAAGTCCCGCGGAGGTTTCGCGAGCCCGACCGGGCGGACAAAACCATTATCCACGGGGCGACGGTGACAAACANNCCATTGCGCAGGGAATGTCGGATTGCCTCCGCTGAACCTGTATGCTCGTGTGCGTCTTCTTCTCCATATTGCACACGAGACCGCGGGTGCAGCGCGCACCCGGCATTCCCTGCGCCCTCATTCTGGGCGAAGGCTTGCTTTCAACGGCCCGGGCGTTTTGCGTCGCGGGGTCGTGCAGGTGTGTGTGGGCTCCGCCGTCATTGCGAGGAGCCAACGGGTCCGGCTTTTCGGCCGACCCGATGACAGGCTCCGCGACGAAGCAATCCATTCTTTCCTTGTGCCGCACGATGGATTGCTTCGCTGGCGCTCGCAATGACGGTGATTGGATGCTGGCGTGCGAGAATTTTTTCCACTCGTCATGCCCGGCCTTGTGCCGGGCATCCACGTCCTTGCTTCACCCAAGAAAGACGTGGATGGCCGGGACGAAGCCCGGCCATGACGGAGGGGTTAGAACTCGGCCATGACGAATGGGGTTACCTCACCGATTGAACAACTGCCGCAGCACGTCGTTCATCGGCTGGCTGTCCGGTTGCGCCGGGGCATCGCCCGGCGCGGGCGGTGCGGCCCCGGAAGGCGGCGCGGGCGGGAGGCTGCGGCTTTGGTTCAATACCTTGTTGCAGCAGCTTGCCGATGGTCTCGCCGAGCCCGCCGCCCGAGTCCTTACCACCCGCGTCCTTGCCACTCGCATCCTGGCCGCCGCCGAACAGGCCCTTGCCCATTTCCTTCAGCCTGGCATAGGCCGCATCGGGATGGTCCAGAATGCCGGCCACTTCCGGATAGATGCGCGGCTCGGCCCAGGGGCCGTCGACGATGACGGGAATGCCGAAGCCGACCGGATCGCCGGCGCGGCCCTGGCCCTCGGTGGTCAGCACCAGCTTTGGTTCGACCCGGAACGCCAGCGTCTGGTTGCCGAGATCGACGGTGCCGGCGCCGGTCATCTTCACCAGCGGGCCGACCAAAGTAAGATCGGTGGTCGTGGCCTGTCCCTTCTCGATCCGGAACGAGGCGCCAAGCTGGCTGAGATCGGTGGATTGCGCCCTCCCTTGTTCCTGGCTTTGCTGCCATCCCGACAGCGTGCCCGAGGTCAGCGAACGGATCATCTGCGCGACGTTGAGTCCCCGGATGGCGCCGTCCTGGAACACCGCGAACACGGTGCCGTCGAGGTTCGACAGGATCGCGCGCTGGCTATTGCCGGTCGAGCGCAGCGCGAGTTTGGCCTGCAGCTTGCCGTCGAGCCTGTCGAAATCGGCCGCAGCTCGCAGCAGCGGCAGCGCGCGCACGCCGGTGAGGTCGCAGCGCAGCGTGTATGTGGGCGTCGCCGCCGTGGTGTCGACGGCGAGATCGCCGGAGGCCTGGCCGCCATAGGCGCCGAGATTGGCGAAGCGCGCCTTCACGATGCCGCCGGCCAGCGCGGCGTCGATCGCGGCCGGTGCGAAATGCGCGTCGCCGAGGTTGATCTCGGCNNCCTTGCGACGGCGGCGCGCCGCTCGCGGAGGCGAGGTCGAGGCGCTGGAAATCGAGATCGAGTTTTATCAGCGGCTTGCTGGACAGATCGGCCGAGGCCCAGCCGTTGAACGCGCCGTCGCCGAGCGTACCGCTGACGCCGTTGACCATCAGCATCGCGCCGTTGAGCCTGACCTCGGCTTTGGCCGAAAGCGGTCCCTGCAGCAGGCCGGGCGCCTCCAGTCTGAGCGCGACCGGAAGGGTCTGCCGCTCGCCGGGAACGGCGGGCGCGGTGGCATTGAGTTCGAAGGTCAGCGGATGCTCGCCGGCTTTGGCGGCGCCGGTGATGCTCACCTTGCGGTCGGTATCGATTTTCATCCCGGCGTTGATGCCGTCGATGCGGTAAGTGACGCGGTCGCGCAGATTGGAAAATTCCACCGCGCCGCCGCGCACCGTGATGCGATCGATGGCGGGGCTGGTCGCATCCGCCTCACGGCCCGCGGGCGGGAGCTGCCGGGTCGCCGGCGCCGGCGGACTGATGCGTTCGCGCAGCAGCGGCACATGCAGCACCGGGCCTGTCATCACGAGGTCGGTCACCAAGGGATGGCCCGACCACACGCTGGCGAGCGTGATGTCGGCCTGCAGATTGGCGATGGTGATGCGCCTGGAACCGTCGCGGTCGGCGGGGTCCTGCAAGGTGACGTCGGCCAAACTCACGTTCAGCGTCGGCCACAGCCCGATCCTGGTCGCGCCGGCGATGTTGAGCCGATAGCCGGTGTCGCGCTCCACCCGCGCAACGATCGCCGCGGTCAGCAATCCCGAGGGGATTCCGACGATCGCCAGCAGCGCCAGCACGGCGATGACGGCCGCGATCGCGCTGCCGGTGATTTTCAAAACTCTCATGGCGATGTTCCAGACCCGGCAGACCCTGGCGAGCTTATCCCGGAAAGGGCAAACCGCCCAAAGGGGAGCTGCAAAGCTATGTGACTTATGACACAGTTCGAAGTGGCGGATTGCCGTGGGAAGGCATTGCAATGAGTAAAGCGGCCGAATTTGCGGTCATCCTGAAGATGAATCCGNNTGCTGTTCCGCAAGGGCGATGCCGGCGACGCCCTGTTCGGGGTTCGCCGCGGGCAGTTGAGGATCGAGACCGGGGCGTCGGACGGCAGCCGGCTGACCCTGCATTTCGTTGGCCCGAACGAGCTGATCGGCGAGGTCGCCGTGCTCGACGGTTTGGGCCGCACCGCGGA
>PLTD01000202.1:8101-8497 GCA_003165335.1 Rhodospirillales bacterium
TGTTCGTGCTGGGCCGCGCGGATTTTCTCGCCTTGCTCGAGCGCGAGCCCAAGATCGCGCTCAAGATCATCATGCAGCTGTGCCGGCGCCTCCGCTGGCAGAGCGAGCGGACGGAAGAATCCATGCTGCAGCCGCTGCCGGTGCGGCTGGCGCGGCGGCTGTGCGCGCTGGCGTCCGATTTCGGCTCCGAGGTGCACATCTCGCAGGTGCAGCTCGGCGTCTTCGTCGGCGACGCGCGCGAAAGCGTCAACCGCCAGCTCCAGCTCTGGCGCTAGGACGGCATTCTGGATTTACAGCGCGGCCGGATTTTATTGCAGAACATGGGCAAGCTCGCCGCGGTGGCGAAGAATGAATAGAGCTACTCCGCGGCCGGCGAATGCACGATGGCCGGCGGCG
>PLTD01000200.1 GCA_003165335.1 Rhodospirillales bacterium
ACGCAAAAGTCAGCGCAAACTTCAGACTAAGCGAAGAGCAGCCCGCACCTTCTTGAAGCACTTGCGGATCTCCTTGGGGTCGGACTCGCTCTCTGGCTCATCGCGCTGGTGTGGCTTACGTTTCGCGTCCAGATGCTTCAGCGCCTTTTCGATTTGGCGCGCAACATTGCGCCTGATCCCGTCGCCTATCCATCAGACATCATCGTTGTATTTCTGCATCGGACTGGGACCCATTTCGAATGTTATCTAACTAATTGATCCGGCACCGCTAACCTGAATTCTGACGGAGTCCCGATCGGCGCCGATCGGGACTCCGTCAGAATGATGTTTTTCTATTTAACTTCAGTAATGTTGATGACGTTCCAGGTGGGATCCTCGGGTCAGGGCTGAAACACAGAATCATTTAACGAGTGTTACTGGGACCTTGACCTCGTGAACCACGGCCATTGCCACGGAACCCAGGATGAGACGCGCAATGGCTCCCGTGCCGCTTGAGCCCATGATGATGAGTTCGATTCGGTGTTGGTCGACGGCCGCTGCAATCATCTCCGGCGGTCTGCCACCAAGGACTTCGCATTGATGTGGGATGTGCTTTGCTCGGAGTATCCGCGACGCCTTATCAAGAATCGCCTTTCCCTTTGCCTGAACCTCCGTGTCGGGGTCAACCACATCGACGGGGGTCGGAGTTTTTCGAGGGAAAGGTTGAACGTTCAACAATAGCACCGTACCACAGTGACCGGCCCTGCTCAGCGACACGAGGTGATCGACGGCACGAAATGCGCTCGGCGACCCGTCGAAGGGGATGAGAATCCGCCGCGTTGGCGGCTTTTTCGCATGCTGGAGCGCGAGCTCGCGTAGCCCGGTAAGATTGCGTTCCGAGAAAAACTTATGAGTCACCGGCTCTGGATGCGCTGATACATCAACCTTGCCCTGTCTCAGCCGATCAATCAGATCATGGGGAGAAATGTCGACGACTTCGATCTCATCCGCCAAATCAAGAATACTGTCTGGTACGGTCTCGTGCACCGAAGTCCAAGTCGTTTTGGCCACTTGGTCAGCGAGACTTTCGATATGTTGGACATTCAACGTGGTGAAAACGTCGATACCCGCTGAGATCAACTGCTGAACATCGAGATAACGCTTGGCATTCCGGCTTCCCGGCACATTGCTATGGGCGAGTTCATCGACGACGGCAAGACGAGGGCTGCGTTGGAGAATTGCGCCTATATCCAACTCCTCAAGGCGATGGCCCTTGTATTCGATAATCTGTCGTGGGAGCACTTCAAATCCGCCAAGCTGCGCCTCCGTCTCGTGCCTCCTATGGGTTTCGATGAGACCGATCACAACGTCTACGCCCTCACGCCGCTTAGACTGCGCCTCAAGCAACATCCTATAAGTTTTCCCGACACCCGGCACCGCACCCAGGAAGATCTTGAGGTGGCCCGGTGGCTTCCGACCGGTCGCATCCAGCAAAACCATAGGTAACGGTCCGGCTTCTAGGTCAGACATTTAGATAAAACATGATATGCTGGCTCAACGGAGAAAATTATTGCTTCAACCAAATATACGTAAGATATGCTAAACTGATCACAGCTATAATTATAAGAATAAGCAGATAGCCGCTAAATAGGTCGTGCCAATAACTTCCTATCACAACCCCCATGGTGAGCAGACCTGATTTAAAAAACGCCGCTTGCCACCAGGTCAAAGAGAATGTCTTGAATAGGTTCATGTGATTTATCCAATCTCCGAGGTTTTCCGCTCTTTTGGTAGCTTCGCAATATTCTGGCGCGAACCAGCCTTTCTATGGTGACGCCAGAACTTGTTCGAGCTGCTGCAGAAGCTCGCCATATTTGGCGAAGTTCCCCAACGCATATTGTTGCTTCATCTCCTGAAAAACTGCGCGCGCCCGACTGAGCCTGTCGGCGCCCGGTTCCGCGCCAGCAGACGCAACGTTCGATCGCGCGGGCGCCCCCACCAGCAGGTCCTCCGCGTCTGTGAGGCTATTCGCCCACTCGATCTTCCGGTCGTCGGGCAGCAGCTGCGCCAGCACCACACGAGCGAGTGTTGGAATTTTGGTCTGCTCGGCTTCGATATAGACGGGCTCGATCGCGATCAACTGGTTCCCATTGAGCGGCAGAACGATCAGATTACCCCGGATCACTTGAGAGCCGTGCTGGTCCCAAAGCGTCAGGTCTCCGGAGAATCGGCTATCCGAATTGATCCGCGATTCGACTTGCGCCGGACCGTCAATGAACGTTCCTTTCGGAAAGCGAAACGCCACCATCTTGCCGTAGTTGTCGCCATCCGAAAGTCCGGCAAGCCATCCTGCCATCTGGTTCTTGCCCGCCACCGACAACGGCAGCATCAGCAGGAACTCCGGCTTTGCGGCATCGGGAAGCTGGGTTATGACATAGTAAGGCGTCATCCCGATTTCGCGATCGCGATAGAGTTCGCGCGGTATCTCCCACCGGTCCTCGCGGTTGTAGAAGGTCATGGGATTCGTCATGTGGTAGGTGCCGTACATTTCGGCTTGCGCGGTAAACAAATCCTCGGGATAGCGAATGTGACGCTGGAGATTCGCCGGCATCTGGCTGCGGTCCTTGAAGAACTCGGGCAGCATCCGCCGGTATGCCCCGACGATTGGATCGTGATCGTCGAAGACGTAGAACGTCACGGAACCGTTATAGGCATCGACCACTGCCTTGACGGAGTTGCGAAGGTAATTGCGGTCCTGAAACCCCGGCCGTGACCCGTGATAACCTTCGCTATAGGGGTAGTTCGTCGAGCTAACATAAGCGTCTATGATATAGGAATAGTGATCTCCATCGGCGACGATATAAGGATCGCCGTCGAACGTCAGAAACGGCGCAAGTCTTTGAACTCGCTCAACGATGTTTCGCCGTAACAACACCCGGCTATCGGGTCTGAAATATTCGGAAATGAACAGCCGCAACCCGTCGCACTCATGGGCGACAACGAGCTTGCGCCAGAAGTTGGACAGGGGAATTCCTCCCGCTCCTTCATAGACGGTCTCCGCGTTCGCCTGGCCTTGCGGAAAGTCGAATTCCTTCTCCGAGGTGCGGACATAGACCGGGTCGCGCGTAAGCGCGCCGAAATAGATGGCGCCGTGCGTTACCGCGAGATCGCCCTTGGCCTTGAGCGGAATATCATGTGCCCAAAGAACAGGATTTCCCCGGCTGTCCATTTCATTGACCGGGATGGCGACGGCGCCGTAGCCATGGGTGTATTTGAGGGCGAGATTCACCCAGACCTTGGCTTGGTCCGGGAGTTTATCGACGTCGAGCTCCCGCGCCGTGATCATGACTTGCCGCTCTACGCCGTCGACCATATAGCGGTCGATGTCGACGCCCGAAAATCTGTAATACGGCCTCAGACCCTGGGTCTGCTGGAGTTGGGGTTCGAGCGCCCGCCAATCCCATATGCGGGCGTCTTGTAATGTCGGCGCATTCTTGTCCAGGTCCTCGCGCGAGAGCGGCGCAGCCGAGACCGCGAACTCCCGCTCTTCGACCGATGGCCCGGCAAGGTTGTAGCCTTCTCGTGTGCCGGCGATGCTCCTCACCAGATAGGGCTGTTCAAGGGTTATCTGGTTTGGACCGACATAGAGCTGTTCAACTGCTGGCGGAACGATGGCTGCCCCGACATAGAGAGTCGCAAAGAGGCCGCAAGGGAGAACCCAATGGGAGGGCCTGACGAGGAGCCAATTACGGTTCGCGGGCACGCAAGCGGCAACCAACAGGATGAAAGCGGCGGCGAACCAGCTGACCATGACGACGTCATAGGCCGGGATCCAAAAATGGACGTCGGCGTACGAGCCGCCAGCTACGACCTGCGAATGTCCATCTATGATAAGATGATACCGGCCCAGGAATCGCGATACGCCCGACGTGACGCAGAGAAGCATTCCCAGGACAAGGCCCTGACGCAGCCACCTCCTCCAGATCATCTCGCTTTGCGCTTGAGAATCCGGTTCGACGGCGTCTATCACGCGTAAAGCTGGAGCGTTGCTCCATTTAACGCGGTACGCCAGCCGATCCCAGGGCCGTCCCGAGCTTGGGTAAAAGCCGAGGGCGATGAAAGCCCAAAGCGCGCTCGTGATGATCAGAACGGTGAAGGCAATGCCAACCAAGGCGTCATACCAGGGGAGGGCGAGCAGATAGAATGAAACATCCTTGCCGAAGACGGGATCAGCGGCCCCGGCCGCGGTAGCGCCAAGAAAGCCCAGGAGCGGAATCCAAAGCGTTGTCGCGCCGGCGGCGACGAGAGCAGAAAAGATGAAAGCCGCAAACCATGGGGCGCTTCTCGGGACCGCCGGCAACGGTCGGCACAATGCCCGCAGATTGAAGCCGGCGAAAAGACCGACTGAAACAAAGATAGTGAAGAATATCCCCGAGCGAAGGCCGAGAGACAGCCAATAGCGGTGGCGTTGGCCGAGTTCCCCGAACCAGTAATTTTGCAGGGAAATGGTGAGCGCCGCCTCGAAACATATGATGGTGAGGATAGCAGCGGCGATGTAAGCGAAGTCGCGATAGAGGCGATGCAAAAACACAATTCGAGAATCGCCGCCGCGCTCCCTCAAAAAGGTGCGGATGAGCGGAAGCGCGGCGAGGAAGATGAGAAGGAGGTAGCCGGTCAGGAACATCAATGCCTCTTTGCGAACCCTATGCCATTTTGATGCACCGCGAATTGCCGGCATTGACCTCGGTCAATGTCCGTAGCCACCCATACCCGCATAGGCTTCACTAGCCGAACGCCGTTTATTCCAACCCGTGCCCAACCTAGCCGATCGGTTAGGCATCCCGACTGTCCACCAATTTGCGCCCGGTATCATCAATGAGGTCCCAGACGTCATATCGCGCCAGTATCTTGCCAGCGGAATCCATTATGCGAACTTCCTCTGGCGTCTTCTGGATGAACTTTTTCTTAGGCCAAAACTCACGCTCGTCGCTTTCGTAGAAGCCGCCGAGCAGCGCCGCAGCCTCCTTGCGGAGTTCGTCGGAGTTCACCGCCAGGATTGGCCAGGGACGCTCTTCCAAAACAGTTCCGATCAGACGCCTAAATTCCACGCGCATGGCAAATCCCCCCAGCGGAGAGAGTGATGTTTGCCAGAAAGAAGTCAAGACCGCTCGCGGCTTAATTTATTCGCGAAGCAAATCCCAAGTCTAGTACATTGCCAAAGCCCTATCATGAGGTTACGGAACTTTCCAGATGAATATCCATAGATGGTAATATCTTATGCTGTTGGCATGAGTTCTGGACCAGAATTTAGCGAGGGATATTTTATATCTATTTTATATCTTATAGGAATTCTTCGCGTCGATTTTTTATGCGAGCGCAATTAGATCTTAGTAGTTATAAGGAGCGCCGTTAGGCGCGTCCTTTAACCCAAAGCAATAATCGAAATGGCACAACCTCTATGCCGACCGACCTCGACCTTCCCCGCCACTTCAGCTTCGAAGCTGAAGATCACACGCATGCGCAGCATGTATCCGCAATGAGCCCCTATAAGCGGAAGAGAGGCTCACACATTCGGTGGCCTCATTGGCCATCTCACCGCAAACACCGATTCTAAAGCTAACTGGCGGTCACGGACTCTGAGGAACTCGCCCTGGCTCCTCGATGGGGTTGACGAGTACCTTGCCGATCCGCGCACCTTCCATTTCGACGATCCGAAAACGCCAGTCGCGCCACATGAATTCCTCGGCGGCTTGCGGTACATGGTGGAGTTGGTCGAGCGCGAATCCGGCCAGCGTCACGAAATCGCCTTTCGGTCGATCACGCAGCCCGAGAAGCTCGGCGAAGTCCGTGATCGGCATCGAACCCTCGATCAGGAGGGCGCCATCTTCGTGCCTGGTTACTTTGCGCCCGGTCTCGACATCGACATCGGGCAGATCCCCAGTGACCGCTTCCAATAAATTGGTCCGCGTCACGATGCCTTGAATGGCGCCGTATTCATCGACAACAATGGCGGTGTTGACCGGCGTCTTTTTGAAGAGATCGAGGGTTCTCAGGATAGATGCTCCGTCAGGGATGTTGAGGGGCTGGTGCAGCGCGGCTTCGACATCGAACGGAACACCATTCAGAGACTGGTCCAACAAGTCCTGTTTACGGACGACGCCGAGAATCGAGTCAAGCGAGCTGCGGCACACCAGTATCTGTGCATAAGGACAGGCCCGGATATTCCTCAGCACCGTGTCCTTGGGATCGTCGAGATCGACCCACTCCACATCGGGTCTCGGTGTCATGATCGTGCGCACGGCCCGGTCCGCCAAATCCAACACGCTTTCGAGCAGTGCCCGCTCATCGGCATGCAGGAGTCCCGACCGTTCCCCTTCCATGACAAGGCTCAGAATGTCATCGTCGGTTACTTGGCGCTCGAACCCCGGCCTTAGCCCCATAAGGTGGAGGAGGCAATTGCTCGAGAGATTGAGCAGCCATAAGACGGGCGTCGCGGCTCTGGCGAAAAGGGTAACCGCCGGCGCGATGCGCACGGCGATCGCCTCCGGGTTCTTCAGCGCGATCTGTTTTGGGACGAGTTCGCCGACGATCAGCGAAAGGTAAGTGACCGCAATGACAACGATGACGATTGAGACCGGTTTGGCATAGGGAGCAATGGCGGGATTGATGCCGATCCACCCCTCGATCTTATCCGCGATCGTGGCCCCTCCAAATGCACCGGCGAGGATACTCACCAGCGTGATACCCATCTGCACGGCTGCGAGGAAGCGGCCCGGATCTTTCGCGAGCGCCAGCGCGGCGCGCGCTCCGGCGCTGCCGTCGGCGCCGAGCCGTTCGAGCCGCCCAGGGCGTGAAGTAACGATGGCGAGTTCGGCCATGGCAAACAAGCCATTCAGAAGGACCAGCAGAAAGATGACGATGATGTCGAGAATGCCTACCCCCTCCTTTTCAAAGTCCGAGTGTGGCGACGCCACCTTACTTCGAGAGGCTCCACGAACCAACCGGTGAAATTGAGAGCAAAGGCCAACGTCAGAAGAGATAAGGTCACATAAAGCATAAAAAATCGATGATAAAATATGGCTCATTATATAAAGGCCAGACGTTGTCACTTTCAATGCATAAAACGAAGGACCTATTTGGTCCATCTCGTGTTCCTTTCAGGAAGCATCGTCCGTCGGCGGTGAATGTCCAAGCCAGTTTTTATTTTATCCAAACACATGTCTCATAGCCGTTTTAAAATCACAGCGTTCGTGCGTTGGCACAGAAATCGAGAATAGAAGTTTTTCTATATTATTTCATATCTACTTTATATATTAGGCAAAAAACTTGCATCGTTTTTTTATGTTTCCGCGATTATAATTATCTGAAAATCAAGGTCCGGCTCGTCGGTGTTGATCGTCGTGCTTGAATGTTGGTTCTCATTTCGTCCGAGAGGGTGCGCCAATCTGATCTCACGGCCGCTCCGCGTTCCGTGAGGTCGGAGAGAAAGCAAACCGTCGGCATGATTCTATTCAATGCGTTCTCGCCTCGATCTGACCGATACTCTTGCCAGCGAGGTGACCTGAGTGCCGTCGATCAAACCCTAAAGAGGGACGTATTCATGCTCATTCTCCTGATGCTTGCCGTGTTGGTCGGGGCCTACGCCACGATGGCCGCGCTCGTTTACTTTTCGGACGATATCGTTCGCCGCCGACGGTGAACATCCCGCACACAGGAGCACCAACAATGGCCCTCTACGTCCTGATGACATTGGTCGCGGCGCTGGTAGTCTATCTCTTCTACGCGGTCATCCATCCCGAGAAGTTCTGATCGCGCGAGGGAACCGCCATGACGTGGCAAAACTGGCTGCAAATCGCGCTGACGCTGCTGATTGCCCTAGCGATTAGCGTCCCGGCCGGTCTTTATTTGGCCAAGGTCTTCATGAACGAAAAGACGACGCTCGACCGGCTGATCGATCCGCTCGACAACCTGGTCTATCGCATGATCGGCCGCGAGGCCGCCGGCATGCCGATGGACTGGAAGGCCTACACGCTGCACATGCTGGCGACCAACATGTTCATGGCGGTGATTATTTTTGCAATCTTGGTGTTTCAGGACCATCTGCCGCTGAATCCGCTCCATTTTGCCGGCGTGGAGCCGATGCTGGCCTTCAACACCGCGATCAGCTTCATCACAAACACGGACTGGCAGAACTATGGCGGCGAAACCACGCTCTCCAACTTCAGCCAGATGGCGGCCATCACCTTCCCGATGTTCACCTCAGCCGCGACCGGCTTCGTCGTGGCGATGGCGTTCATTCGGGCGTTTACCGTCAAGGACGGCGGTGCCGATCTGGGCAATTTCTACCGCGACCTGATCCGCCTGTTGACCCGTGTCCTGCTGCCAGCGTCCTTTGTCATCGCGCTCTTTCTCGTGTGGCAGGGCTCGCCCCAGACGCTCGACGCAAGCGTTGTCGCCCACCCGGTTCAAGGGGGTGAGCAGACGATCGCACTCGGTCCAGTGGCCTCGTTCGAGACGATCAAGCACATCGGCACCAACGGCGGAGGATTTTTCAACGCCAACGCCTCGCATCCCTATGAGAACCCGACGCCGCTCACGAACCTTGTGCTGATCCTGCTGATGATGAGCCTGCCCAGCGCCCTCGTGGTGTGCTTCGGCGTGATGATCGGGAGACGCCGCCAGGGCTGGATCCTGTACGGCGTGATGGCTGCGATGCTCTTCATGTTCCTGCCGCTGGCCATTCTTCCCGAACAGTCGGGCACGCCGATGCTGGCGAAGGCGGGGATAGAAACGGCTGCAAGCGCGGCTCAACCCGGCGGCAACATGGAAGGCAAGGAGGTACGGTTCGGCATTGCCGAGAGCGGCTTGTTCGCCGGCATCACGACGACCTTTACGACTGGTAGCGTCAACGCCATGCACGACAGCTTCACGCCCCTCGGCGGCATGGGAACCATGATCGGGATGATGCTGCAATGCGTGTTCGGCGGCAAAGGCGTCGGCTTTCTGAACGCGCTGATGTTCGGGCTGATCGCGGTGTTCATCGCCGGGCTCATGGTCGGGCGAACGCCGGAGTTCCTGGGCAAAAAGATCGAGCGGACGGAGATCATCCTTCTTGCCCTCGCGCTCCTGATCCATCCGCTCGTGGTCCTGGCGCCGTCGTCCTGGTCGATAATCGCGCCCTATGGCGTGTCGTCCTTGAACAACGCCGCCATGCACGGCTACTCCGAAGTGCTCTACGCCTTCGTCTCCTCGGCCGCCAATAACGGCTCGGCCTTCGCCGGGCTCAACGGCAACACGCCGTGGTACAATCTGGCTCTCGGCTTCACGATCCTGATCGGCCGCTATCCTCCGATTATCTTCATGATGGCGGTTGCCGGTTCCATCGCCGCCAAACCCACGGTTGCGCCCGGCATCGGCGTGCTGCGCACCGACACCGTGCAATTCGGGGTGTTCTGGCTCGCCATCATCCTGATCGTCGGCGCCCTGTCGTTTTTCCCGGCGCTCGTCCTGGGCCCCATAGCCGAGTTCTTCGCGATGAAGAACGGCCTCCTCTTCTGACGGAAGACGCGGAACATGGACGCATCGCAAAAACCTATCACGACGAAGCCGCCGGCGCCCGTCACGTTGCGCAGAAAATGGCCCCACAGGGTCCAGCCTCCGGCGAATGGCGGGACGCGGGCCGAGCCGGCGTACGGGGCTGATCTGTTGCTGAGTGCTTTGGCGGATTCGCTGAGGAAATTCGATCCGCGCGTGCAGATTCACAACCCCGTGATGTTCGTCGTCTGGCTCGGCGCCTTGGTGACCGCGGCGCTCACCGTCGCTCCCACGCTCTTCGGTCCCTCCAGCGGGTCGGGGGCTTATAATGGAGCGGTGACGGCCATTCTCGTGCTGACCGTGTGGTTCGCGAATTTCGCCGAGGCGCTGGCCGAGGGACGGGGGAAGGCGAAAGCTGCTTCGCTGCGCAAGGCCAAGATCGAGCTGCGGGCCAACCGGGTTCTGGAGTCCGGGCAGGTCGAGGCGATATCCGCGTCCGCCTTGCGCAAGGGAGACCTGGTCAAGGTCGAGAAGGGCGAGGTTATGCCGACCGACGGGGAGATCGTCGAAGGTATCGCTTATGTCGACGAGTCCGCCATCACTGGCGAGTCGGCGCCCGTTCTCAAGGAGCCTGGAACGGACATGTTTTCGTCCGTCACCGCCGGCACTCTGCTTATCTCGGATCATTTGCTCGTTCGAGCCACGGTCGATCCTGGCGAGAGCTTCCTGGACCGCATGATCCATCTGGTCGAAGGCGCCAAGCGGCAGAAGACGCCCAACGAGATCGCGCTGACGGTTCTGCTTGCCATCCTGACCCTAATCTTCGTCATCGTCGTGGCGGCGATGGCGCCGGTGGCCGAGTATCTGCAAGCGCGCATCAACATCGCGGATCAGATCGCGCTTCTGGTCGCCCTCATCCCCACGACCATTGGCGCGCTGCTGTCGGCCATCGGCATTGCCGGCATCGATCG
>PLTD01000182.1 GCA_003165335.1 Rhodospirillales bacterium
GACGTTTGATGTTGTCCGGCCCCAACGCCGAGCCCTTTCGACGACCGTCAGCACCGCGGCGATAGCCGCTATCGCCATAGCCTGACACGCCCGGGGCGCTGACCGCGGCTTCCTCCCCTGAAGGCTTTCGGAAGCCGGCCTCTCGGTCAGCCCGATCGCCTGCGCGCGGGCCGGCATCCGAAACCCTCAACAGAAGCGGAAGTCGGCAAGCCCCAATTCCATCGCCTCTTTAACGGAGGGATTCCGATTCAGTCAGGAAGCCCGAGCTTTCGAAGGTTCTCAGCCATACGGTTTAGGGGGACGGTAGAAAAGACCATCGCTTGTTTGAATTTTGCAACCGTCAGATCTGGATAGTTACGCATCATCTCCGCAAAGGCGTGTTTAGCCTCTTCGACCCGGCCGGCCCCCGACAGAGACGATGCTAGACTGCGATAGATCCAACCCGCGTTAGGCCGTTCCTCGAGGGCGCGTCGATAGAACGCCGCGGCCTTATCGTATTCTTGTGCTACTTCATGTGCTGAGCCCAAACCGACATAGTTGTTGAAATTCATTGGATCGATCGGACTCAGGCGCAGCGCGCGCTCGAAATTCGCAATCGCTTTTTGAGGTTGATCAGCATAGTTCTCGAGCCACCCGAGCCGACTCCACGCCCATGCGGCATTAGAATCGAGTGTCACGGCGCGCTCGAGCAGCACACGCGCGGTTCCATAATTGCGTACAAAGGTATGTACTGCGCCGAGCACTGCTAGAATAACAGGATCGTCGCCACTCATCTCCGCAGCTCGCTCGGCGAGTGATCGAGCCGATGCTTGACTCTCTGCGATGTCATCCGCCCAATTGTAAACCGAACGCTGGGCGTGGCACCAACCAGCAAGCGAAAGAGCCAGCGGATATTCAGGATCGATCGTGAGCGCCTTTTCAAGAAGTTCCAGCGCTTTGACGCTTTCTTCCTTTTCAAGAGCCCAGACATGGGGCATCGCCCTCATGGTATAATCGTAACTGCCTAGATCTTGTGGTCGTTTCCGTCGTGACCGTTCGATCTCTGCAATGCGGATGGAAGGTTGTAGAGCGCCGGCTACCTGCTCGGTTATTCGATCCTCGAGATCGAAGAAATCCTCGACTGCGCCGTCAAAGCGCGAACTCCAGACATGTGCACCTCCCTCAGTCTCGATTAGCTGAACGATGATGCGAAGGCGATTGCCCGCTTTTTGCACGCTACCTTCGAGCAAATACGCAACGCCCAACTCTTTGCCAATGTCGCGGGCATTTGTCGCGCGACCCTTATAGGTGAATGCCGAACTACGTGCGATGACAAAAAAGGATCGAATGCACGAAAGCGCAGCTGTAATCGCCTCGACGATTCCATCGGCGAGGTAATCTTGGCCGGCCTCAGCCGACATGTTGTCGAACGGCAGAACGACAATGGAAGGTTTTTCAGGTAGCGCCAGATCTTGAATCCGTATCGGAGACAGACCTGGTCGAATTGCAGGGTGAGCCTCGCCGGGAAGCCGTATGTGCCAAGCACGCATTGGCTCGGTAATATTTTTTAAAGTCTGCTCTCCGATGTCGTCAAAGGCTATATCGACCTTGCCGCGGATTTGCCGGTATGCATCATCGGAGATGCAGACGCCGCCCGGCTCGGCGATGCCCTCGAGGCGCGCTGCGATGTTGACGCCATCGCCGAAAATATCGTTGTCGTCAATGATGATATCGCCGACGTGAATGCCGATACGAAACTCAATCCTGAGTTCCGGCAACTCGTCGACGTTTTGCTGAGCCATCTCGCGTTGAATTTCCACGGCACAACGCGTTGCATCGACGGCGCTTGCGAACTCGAGCAGCATGCCGTCGCCAGTGGTCTTGACGATCCGACCGCGATGCGCGGCGATTGCGGGATCGACAAGCGTCTTTCGGAACGACTTCAAATTCGCGAGCGTGCGTTCTTCGTCGCGACCCATCAGACGGCTGTAGCCGGCAACATCCGCCGCCAGCACAGCCGCTAGTCGCCGTTCCACGCGTTCGCCGGCCAAAGACCCTCCGGGTTGGTAAGATTTATTTTGACTTGCGAAAGCATAGACGCTGGTTCCGCCCGGTACAATGACCGAGAATGGGCCATACGCCGCCGGATACGGTCCGTGGCGACCGGACGGGCGGTCGTCGCAAGCAACGCAGGTTGGAGGTCAGCATGGGACGAAAATATCAAAATATCCTGGAGACGGTTGGCAATACGCCGGTGGTGCGGATCAATCGTCTGGCGCCGCTAGGCGTGAACCTTTTCGTAAAGATCGAGGCCTTCAATCCTCTTGGTTCGATCAAGGACCGATTGGCTCTCGGGGTGATCGAGGCGGCCGAAAAGTCGGGAGAGCTCAAGCCTGGCCAGACGGTCATAGAGGCGACGAGTGGAAATACCGGAATTGGCCTTGCCATGGTTTGCGCCGCCAAGGGTTATCCGCTGGTGATCACCATGGCGGAGCCATTCAGCGTCGAGCGGCGCCGGCTGATGCGGTTCCTTGGAGCGAAGGTCATTATAACCCCCGCGGCCGAGCGCGCCGTTGGCATGATCAATAAAACCATCGAGCTTGCCAAAGCGCATGGCTGGTTCATGACTCGGCAGTTCGAGAATGAAGCAAATCCCGATATCCATTCGCGCACGACAGCGCGTGAGATACTGGACGATTTTTCCGGAGAACGGCTGGATTACTGGGTGACGGGCTATGGAACTGGCGGAACATTGAAAGGTGTTGCGCGGGTGCTCGCCAAGGAGCGCCCCGAAACCAGGATTATCGTTTGCGAGCCGACGGATGCGCAGCTGTTGGCCAGCGGAATCGCGCAATCGCGGAACTTGGACGGTACCCCGGCGGCGCCACATCCGACGTTCAAGCCGCATCCAATGCAGGGCTGGACGCCTGATTTCATTCCCAAACTCACCGACGATGCCGTCGCCATGAAGGTCATCGATCGTATCCTGCCGATTCCCGGTCCGGACGCCATTCGCTGCAGCAAAGACCTTGCCACCAAGGAGGGTATCTTTGTCGGCATAACTTCTGGCGCGACCTTTGCCGGCGCGCTCAAGGTCGCAGCCGAGGCGGAGAAGGGCGCCAATATTCTCTGCATGCTTCCCGACACCGGCGAACGCTATTTAAGCACGCCGCTATTCGCCGACGTATCGGCAGACATGAATGAGGAAGAACTCAAAATTTCTCGCTCTACGCCAAGCGCACAGCTCAATCTTTGAGCGTTCTCGCTGAACAACCGAGCAACGCATTCATACTCCATGAAGTCCGTTCAGGGTGTGCGCCGTGACAAGGCGGCGCTTTCCAGTGGGTGCAAGTCCCACCCGGCAACCGCTCCAGCCGGAAGCAACC
>PLTD01000227.1 GCA_003165335.1 Rhodospirillales bacterium
CGGCATTGCCGCCTGCGCCGCCGACACCGATGACGGTGATACGGGGGTGTAGTGGGGAATCTGTTTCGGGAACACGAATGTTGATCATCTAAAAGGCCTCCTCGTCGGTAATATTTGATGGGGGTGTTGGCCGACGATTGGTCGGCGGAGCGCGTTAGGGTGGTGGGTTGAGCGGGTCATAAATTTTCTCGCAGCCAAGAGCCCACCCTGCCGAAAAGGCCTGGCGCGACCTGGGAGCCAGCAGTTAGGCCGGATAGGTCTTCGACCGGATGTTGGGCGAAAGCGAGCAATCCAACCGCAGTGGCGAAAGCTGAGCCTGAAACTGCTTCAGGTTGCCCCAAGAGGCGTTTGGGTTTGCCAATGCGGACTTGTTTGTCGAGCACAAGTTGGGCCAGTTCGCGGACACCGCCGAGTTGACTGGCGCCACCGGTCAACACAACGCGTCGTCCTGCGACCTGATAGAATCCTGAAACTTCTAAATGCTGGCGCACGAGCTCAAAGGTTTCCTCCATCCTGGGCTGAATGATCCCAACCAGGAGTGAGCGAGGCAGATGATTGGCTTGCACTGGTTCGTCTTCGCCGAATTCGCCAACCTGGGGGACATCAATTAATTCCCGGTCGTCTGTCGAGGTGGCGATACAGCTACCGTAAAGCGTTTTGATCCGCTCAGCGTGAGCCATTGGTGTTGTCAAACCACGAGCCAAGTCGCTCGTTACGTGTGCGCCGCCCACTGGTACGCAATCGGAATGAACCAGGACACCATCAAGAAATACGCCGATTTCGGTTGTGCCGCCGCCCATATCGACAATCGTCGCTCCTAATTCCTTCTCATCTTCGACGAGCACCGAAAGACCGGAGGCGTAAGGAGAAACACAGCAACGATCGACCGCGAGATGCGTGTCGGCGATGCAAGTAGTGAGGTTTTTGATTGCACCGACATTTGCGGTCACGGCATGAAGTTGAACTCCCAGCGCCTGGCCAAACATCCCGCGAGGGTCTTCAATGCCGCGATTGCCGTCGATGGCATAACCGGTAGGAATGGCATGCAGAAGCTCAGTTTCTCCTGGCCGCTCCATGCTGCGTGCATGGGCCAAAGCCCGTCTCAAATCCAAATCGCCGACCTGATGCCCGGCAATCGTGACCTCAATGGTCACGCCGTGTGATTCGATATGTCCCGCGGATAGATTTACGAGCACCTCATGAATTGTCTCTCCGCACATCTGCTCAGCAGCATTAACGGCTTGGCCGATCGCATGGGTGCAACTGGCCATGTCGACGATTGTACCGGCTTTGAGGCCCAGAGAACTCTGGTGGCCCACGCCGATAATACGCAATTCGTCGCCGTCTTCGACGCGGGCGATAAAGCACACGATCTTGGTCGTGCCGACGTCGACTACGGCGACAATGCTGCCGCGTGGTCGGTGGCGGATGCGTCGACTAGCCGTCATGCTCATCGCGATATTCCTGTCTGATACGGCAAACCTAAATCCCCTGTTGTGGTTTGGTTTTGACTGGCTGAGATGCTTCGTGTGCCAGTCGGACGACCATTTTCCCGGCCAGACGCAGGTCGATGGCGGCGACGTCGCGTTCGAGAAGCCGCGACGAAGCCTCCGCTTCGGCTAACTGACGAAGCGCTTCGGCGACACCTACTTCCGGCAACCGAACTTCAATTCCGTTATCCAGCTTAAGATCCCAGCGGCGGCTGCCGATCCAACTCGACGCTTGGACCCGCTTTTCGATATCGGGGTGTTCGGCCAGCAGTCCCAGCAATTCTGAAGCGTGGGAGGGGGCATCGCCGCCTACGACGAGAGGTAGAGGCGGAGCCGTTTCGATTGCGACCGTGCCAAGGTTGGCACCCGCAGAATCAATCAGGGAAATTTTTTCATTGTGCTGCCAAAGAGCAATCGGTCTGCGTTCGATAATTGTTATCGCCACCGTGTCGGGTAAGCGACGCTCGACGGCGGCGCTGGCGACCCAGGGTAATCCCTCGATTCGTTGACGGGCGGCTTCAGGGCTAAACATTAGAATTGGATCTCCCCGTTTGAGCCCCGCAGCAGCGAGAAGTGCTTTGGGGTCGGTTTGGTCGCGGCCGATTACATCGACTTGCTCGACGCGAAAACCGAATTTTGCTGAAACTACGATCGTGTCGCTGCCGACTCTGTTGAGTGCTGCTTCGAGTTGCCCCGAGCGCCAGTAAATGGAGACGATGCCCGTGGCGATTAGCAGTGTCCCAACCTTCAAGCCGCGCTTTACCCAGCGCATAGTCCCAGAGAGTTTTCTAGGTTGCCGTCTCACGGTGCGGGACAAAGGGGCGGTCAATGTCTGCATGTTGCGCCCTCCACCATCCATTCAACCAAATCGCCATATGACATGCCGATTTGTTGGGCTTGTTCTGGAACAAGAGAAATAGGCGTCATTCCAGGCTGAGTGTTGATTTCCAGAAAATACAGACCGGTGGAGTTTGACAAAGAATCATCCCATCGAAAATCGCTGCGTGTAATCCCTGTGCAACCTATTATTTCATGAGCTAACTCTGCATATTTCATTGCTGCAGAATATATTGAGCTTGGAATTTCGGCTGGTAGAATATGTTTTGCATATCCTTCAGAGTACTTAACAGTAAAGTCAAATACATCTGATGAGTATTTGATTTCAGTTACACCTAATGCGCGGGGTGTTTGGCCTTTCTGACTCATGACTCCGACAGTTAGTTCTCGGCCGGGAATGTAGGGTTCGACTAAGAGTTTCGCGTCGACCTCCCAACCTGGCGCGGAAACGATTTGGTTGTCGCCATCGCGGACAATGACGACGCCGACACTCGACCCTTCGGCGACGGGCTTCACCACGTAGGGTGGTGGAATGGGATGACCTTTTGCCAATTCCGCCGGAAGAGCGATTATCCCCAGGGGGCTGGGCACACCTACTGTCCCGACAACGCGTTTCGCCAGCGGCTTATCCATGGCGACAGCGGATGCACGCATCCCGGAATGTGTATATGGCACCCCGATGATGTCTAATATCGCCTGGATTGTGCCGTCTTCACCGCCCGTTCCATGCAGCGCGTTGAAGACCACATCAGGCCGTGGAGACAGTCCTGCTGCAATCCCCATTAGATCGCGTGGTGGATCAAATGTTGTTACATTATAGCCGCGCTCAATGAGCGCGTCGGCCACGCCGCGTCCACTGACCAATGACACCTCGCGTTCTGCGGACCAGCCCCCCATCAGGACGGTGATATTTTTGGGGAGTTGCTTAGCGACGCTCATCGGGGATTCCCGATCCGCATGATTTCCCACGAGAGATCTATTCCAGTCGCCGCACGGACACGCCGCCGAACCTCTTCGCCCAAAGTCTCGATGTCAGAGGCTGTGGCGGCACCGGTGTTAATTAGAAAATTGCAGTGCTTCTCGGATACCTGTGCACCACCGAGGGTCAGTCCTCGGCAACCCGCGCGATCGATCAGCTCCCATGCCTTGGCGCTATTTGGGTTGGCGAACGTCGATCCTCCGGTACGAGCCCGAATGGGCTGGGTTTCGGATCGAAGAGCCTGAATCTCTTGCATCCGTTTGGAAATTGAATCTGGCGTGTCCGGTGTGCCGCGCAGTGTAGCCTCGACCACTATGGCACCGTCGGGCAACGCACTGTGACGATAACTAAGTCCTAGTGCGTCTCCAGCAAGCGTCACAACCTTGCCAGTCCGAGTCACAATGACTGCAGACTCGACTATATTGATGATCTCGCGACCATAGGCGCCGGCATTCATTTTAACCGCGCCGCCAATGGTTCCGGGTATGCCGCTCAGGAATTCGAGACCAGCAAGGCCGACAGCAAGCGCCTCCTCGGCTACAGTCAGATCCAACGCGCCAGCGCCGGCAACCAAGTTCATCCCGTCCTGGCGAACTCGCGCGAATTCGCCACCTAATCGGATCACGACGCCAGAAAGGCCGCCGTCCCGAACGAGCAAGTTGGAAGCTACGCCCAAGGTAACAACCGGTATGTCGGGAGGACATGCAGATAAAAATGCCGATAGGTCTTCAATATCTGCTGGACGGAACAGAATTTCTGCGGGGCCGCCGACGCGAAACCAGGTCATCGGCGCAAGCTCGACCCCAGCCCGAATCCGCCCGCGTACGGACGGAAGTCGGTCCATAAGGTCAGGTTGGAGGCGCGAGGCGGCCATCATCGGGCAACTCCCGCGACTTCCGCATACAAGGCCTGCAGTTCACTTGGCAGAGAAGTAGCCCAGTTCGTTATACTGCCGGCGCCAAGGCAGACGACGAAGTCACCCGATGAAGCAATTTCGGAGACCATGAGAGCAAGCGCAGCGGGTTCGGACAGCGCAGCAACGTGGCGATGCCCATGAGCCTGCAACCCAGCAACCAGCGAATCACGGTCAATGCCCGAAATTGGCGCTTCGCCGGCGGCATAAACATCGGCGACGATAACAACATCCGCATCATTGAAACAGGTACAGAAGTCTTCGAACAGGCTGGCGAGGCGAGTGTATCGGTGTGGTTGGACTACCGCGATCACTTTAGCGCTTGGTCTGCTTGCCACCGCCAACCTAGCTGCTTTCAACACTGCCGATATCTCGACCGGGTGATGCCCATAATCGTCAATTATAGTTACGCCTCCGGCTACACCGGTTTTGGTAAAGCGGCGTTTGACACCCTGAAAGCGAGCGAGCGCGCTTCGAATCGCGTCGTCATCGATTTGCATCTCGTTCGCCACAGCAATCGCTGCGCAGGCATTTTGCACATTGTGTCGCCCCAGCATCGAGAGATGGATGCGTCGAACGACTCGCGTATCGCCGCCTCGGCCATTGATCTCAATGTCGAAGATCGAACCATCGGGGCTGGTATCGACGTTGAGCGCGCGAATATCCGCTTGGGGTGAGAAGCCATATGTGATGATACGCCTGTCGGCGACACGGGGGATCATCGCCTGAACCTCGGGATGGTCGATGCAAAGAGCGGCGAAACCGTAGAAGGGGATGTTCTGAACGAAGCTGTCGAACGCCGCCTTCACTCCGTCGAACGTGCCGAAATGATCGAGGTGCTCAGGGTCGATATTGGTGACAATAGCAATAGTGGCTGGGAGCTTCACGAAGGTCCCGTCGCTTTCATCGGCTTCAACCACCATCCAATCGCCTGCGCCTAGGCGGGTATTGGTGCCATAGGCGTTTATAATGCCGCCGTTGATGACCGTGGGGTCATAGGCCGCACCCTCCAACACAGCCGCGACCAGCGAGGTGGTGGTGGTTTTTCCGTGCGTGCCAGCGACTGCAATTGACCATTTCAACCGCATCAATTCGCCGAGCATCTCGGCGCGTCGCACTACCGGCAGAAGGGAAGCGCGTGCTGCAGCCAGTTCCGCATTGTCTGCTTTGATCGCCGATGAAACGACCACCACTGCGGCGTCGCCGAGATTCTCTGCTGAGTGACCGATTGCGATCTGTATTCCGAGTGCGCGAAGCCGGCGAACATTTGGATTGTCGGCAACGTCGGAACCCTGGACCGAGTAGCCCAGATTGTGCAGGATCTCGGCGATGCCGCTCATTCCGATTCCGCCGATTCCGACGAAATGAATTGTGCCTATGGTGAGAGGAAGCGCCCTCATGCCGCGATTTCCTTGATCGATGTTCTTATCGGAGGCAGAACCGGGTGGGCGGCTATTTCGGCGATAACAAGTTCCGCGAATCTTTCCGCGGCGTCGGGGCGACCCTCCTGCCGTGCGGCTTCTGCCGCCCGCGCCAGCGTATCGGGGCGTGACGCCAATGCGGCAATGCGATCAGCCAGAAACTTGGGCGTCAGAATGCGCTGGCTAATGACCCAGCCAGCTCCCCTTTGAGTGAAGGCTTCGGCATTGCTTGTTTGATGATCGTCAGTCGCAAAAGGATATGGGATGAGGATTGCGGGTCGTCCGGCGACGCCGAGTTCGGATACTGTTGAAGCACCCGATCGGGTGATGGCCAAATGGCAGGCAGCTAACCGAGCGGGAATATCCGCGAAGAATGTAGCAAGCTCCGCGTCGACGCCGGCAGCGCTGTATTGAGCCGCAACATCGGAGATGTCTTCCTGCCTGCATTGCTGAACGATCTTTAGACGCGCTTTCAAACTCGGAGGGAGCATTGCCGCGGCGCTTGGCACGACCTCGCTTAAGATTCTGGCACCCTGGCTTCCGCCGGTGACCAGGATAGAAAACGGCCCATCTGTGGTCGGCGGGATATAAGGTTCTGCGCGAACGTGAATTATATCGGAACGAACTGGGTTACCGATCAACGTCGTCCGTCGACCTGCTGGAACCCCTGCGACAGATTCGAACGACGTTGCGATGGTTCGCGCACGCGATGCCAAACGGCGGTTGGCGCGGCCCAATAGCGCGTTCTGCTCATGCAACACAATCGGGATTTTTCGCAGCGATGCCGCGAGCACTGTGGGGATTGATGGGTAACCACCGAACCCAACAACGAGTGCGGGGTTAAGTTTGCCAAGCAGACTGCGGGCCTCAAGTCCACCTAGCCCCATCTCGATCACTGCTCGCAAGCGGTCGATTGTATGGCGGGGCAATCGGCTGGCTCGAATGCGATAGACCTCAACCGATGTCAGATTATCACCAAATGCCTGGCCACGCTGGTCGGTAATGAGTGCTACCCTGACGTGCCGGGCAATCAGCGCTCGAGCCAAAGCTTCAGCCGGGAACATGTGGCCGCCTGTGCCTCCCGCAGCGAGTATGACGAGCGGTTCGGTCACCTCGACTCACTTCCGGGGAAGCGAGTTCGAGTCAAGGCAAGCGCCATACCTGTTCCCATTCCCAGAGCCAGCATCGACGACCCGCCATAGGAAATGAAAGGCAGCGTCATCCCCTTTGCCGGCAAAAGATGCAGAGACGATCCCATATGGATGAGTGCCTGCAGACCGAATTGCGTAAATAGTCCGCCGACTGCGAGCACGACAAAGAGGTCCGAATCTTTCAGTGCGCGCGCAAAGCCGCGGAGCACGATGAAGCCGAACAACGCG
Organism: Rhodospirillales bacterium; assembly: GCA_003165335.1. Taxonomy (GTDB): domain Bacteria; phylum Pseudomonadota; class Alphaproteobacteria; order BOG-932; family Roseiterribacteraceae; genus BOG-932. The sequence continues at coordinate 7,020 of PLTD01000227.1, forward strand.
ACAATGAATAGAGTCGCGGCGAGTCCCAGTTCTTCGCCTGCAACTGCGAATATGAAATCCGCATGGGCATCTGGGAGTGAGAGCTTAACGGTTCCCTGGCCGGGACCAGTGCCGGTCAAACCACCGTGAATGAAGGCTTCGAGGGATCGATCGACCTGGTATGTATCGCCCGAGGCGGGATCGAGGAAGCGATCTATACGGCTGGCAATATGCGGAAATATGAAATAGGCGCCCACTAACCCGCCGACCGCCATCACCGCCAGTGCTAGGACGAAAACGATCGGCAATCCGGCTAGAAAGAACTCTGCAAACCAGATCGCCGTACAAACAAACGTCATCCCGAAATCGGGTTGCAGCATCAGCACCAGGACAACACCAAGGAACGCGACTATTGCCAAGAAATATCCGGGAAAAAACTGCCCTGAGACCCGTGCTGCGTGCTGGCGAGCGAACAGCCAAGCACTGACAACGGCAAAAGCTGGTTTTAGGAATTCTGAAGGTTGGAGTGACAATGGTCCCACCGAAACCCATCGCGTCGCACCCTTGATTTCGTTTCCAGCGACTAAAGTGAGCGCGGTCAGCAGGTAGAAGATAACGAACGCCCCAAGTGCCAGTCGTCGCACACCGCGGGGACTCAAAAGAGATACGCCCAACATCAGGACCAAGGTCGGCACAAGCATCACGGCCTGATGGATTACGAAATAAAACGTCGGCAAGTGAATGCGTTCCGCGACCGAGGGGCTTGCCGCCGTTACCAGCAAAGCACCGACCCCAATCAGAACTGCCAGGGCCACAAGGGTCCAGCGATCGACCGTCCACCACCAACGGCCTACGATTGAATGGTCAGTGCGTGCAAAGGCCGCTGTCATGTCCTGGCCTCCAGTGTGGCGGATGCCAATGAATTGACGGCTGCTACGAAAAAGCGGCCCCGAACCTCGAAGTTCGGGAATTGATCGAACGAAGCACAGGCCGGCGAGAGCAAAATCACGCCTCCGATACCGTCCGCTTTTGACATCGCATAGGCTGCGCATACGGCTCGGTCGATAGTCTCGACAATCGTCGCAGGGGCCTTGCCTACCAGCCAAGCGGCGAATTCAGGAGCGGCTTCGCCGACCAAGAAAGCATGAACGACGCGCGGCATCAGGTCCTCTAGACCGGATAGGCCGCCGTCCTTCGCGCGCCCACCAGCGATCCAATAGATGCGTTCATAGCTGCCGAGTGCCTTTTCAGCGGCATCGACATTCGTCGCTTTGCTGTCGTCTACGAAGGTAATGTCGCCGATTGAGCGGACTAGTTGTTGGCGATGAGCAAGACCAGGAAAGCTTTTTAGCGAGCTGATGATATCCGGCTTCGCTACACCCGAAACACGAGCTACCGCCCAAGCAGCCGCAGCATTCTGCCAATTGTGCGTTCCCGGCAGGCGCTTGATTGATTTTAGGTCAATTTCTCGCGTTCCTAGGCCGTCAAGGTCATCTATCAACCATCCATCGATGACGGAAACGCCACGAGGTGCAGCTTTGTTTACGGAAATCGCAATGAGATGTCTGTGATGCTTCGCTGCGAGCCGATCTGCGACCTCCTGTGACGGTGCGCTGTCGACCCCAACGATTGCAGCCTTTGTCCCGGTTTGCCCCGCAAATATGCGTTCTTTGGCAGCAATGTAGCCGTCCATGCCACCATGGCGGTCGAGGTGATCTGGTGTGATGTTCAGCAGGACTGCTGCATCAAAAATGAGTGTGTCGATTAGATCCAGTTGGTAGCTGGACATTTCGAGCACATAGGTTCCGCTGGCACCAAGCGCTGGAAAGGTCAGCACCGCAGTTCCCAGATTCCCGCCTACCGCGATCGGCAGGCCAGCCTCTGACAATATGTGCCCGATCAAAGAAGTTGTGGTCGATTTGCCGTTGGTCCCGGTGATGCCCACATATCGGGCATTAGGCTCGGCCCGGTAGAGCAATTCGATATCGCCGATTATTGCGCAACCCGCCTCCCTCGCGCGCTTTGCGATAGGGTGCGGGTCTGGGAAATGCAGTGGTATGCCGGGAGAAAGTACCAGGAACTGCATGTCGCTGAGGTCAGCTTCAGTGAGATCCACCAATGGTATTCCCAGGTCTGCTGCGGCTCTTCGACCGGTTGCCTCGTCATCCCACGCAGCGACATCCACTCCATTTGCATGCAGTGCAGCTGCGGTTGCCATGCCAGATTTGCCGAGACCCAGCACGGCAACTGGTGCTCCACCGCGCAGGAAGCCGAAGTCGAGACTGTTGGGTTCCGTGTTCATCGAAGTTTCAAGCTCGAGAGGCCGATCAGCGCCAGGATTGCAGCGATGATCCAGAAACGGATGACAACAGTGGGTTCGGCCCAGCCCTTCTTTTCAAAATGATGGTGCAGAGGGGCCATGCGGAAGACACGCTTGCCCGTCATCTTGAACGAAGCCACCTGAACGATTACCGACGCCGTCTCGAGTACGAACAAACCTCCGATTATCGCGAGGACGATTTCATGTTTGGTGATGATACTGACGGATCCCAAGGCGGCGCCGACAGACAGCGATCCGGTGTCGCCCATAAACACCATTGCTGGCGGCGCGTTAAACCACAGGAAACCCAGGCTGGCTCCAACCAATGCACCACAGAAGACCAATAACTCGCCGGCACCGGCCACATGCTGCAGCTGCAGATAATTAGCGAATATGACGTTTCCGACGAGATAGGCGATCAGACCGAAGCACGCGGTTGCGATCATGACAGGTACGATCGCAAGGCCATCCAATCCGTCTGTCAGATTTACCGCATTCGAGGCGCCGACGATGACGAACACAGCAAAGATCGGAAAGAAATAGCCGAGATTGATCAGCACATCCTTGAGGAACGGTAAGGCGAGCTGGGTGGAAAGTGGTTGGCGAGTAACATAGGCGATCAATATTGACGCCACAGCGGCGATTGCGATCTGCCAAAGCAGCTTGACGCGACTGGAGAGTCCTTTTGAGTTTCGCTTTGTTAGTTTGAGGTAATCATCGCCGAACCCCACCCCACCAAATCCGATTGTAACCAGCAGTACAATCCAGGTGTATGCATTGTGAAGGTCAACCCATAGGAGCGTTGATATTATGACTGCCAACAGGATCATCACCCCGCCCATCGTAGGGGTTCCCTGTTTTTTTAAATGCGTTTCAGGGCCATCCGTACGGATCGGCTGGCCAGCACCTTGCCGTGACTTCAGCCAGCGAATGATCCCTGGCCCGAAGATGAAACACACGAGCAGAGCAGTCATTACTGCTCCGCCCGTGCGGAATGTCTGATAGCGCAGGAGATTGGCCAGCACGTATTTGTCTGCAAAAGGCCTGGCAAGATCATACAGTATGACGCGCCTCCATTGGTGACGAGGCAAGCGATCGAAGGACCTCGACAACCGTGCCCATACGCGAGCCGGCCGAACCTTTGACGAGGACGATATCTCCAGGGCCAACAGCAGATGCTACCAGCGGTGCTAAAGCTGTTGAGTGATCGGCATGTCCGCCCTGCAGCGATCTGGGCAATGCTTCGTGCAGATTGCGCATCAGCGTGCCGGCGGTGAAAACGAGATCTACGCGGGCGTCAAAGAGGCTGTTGACGAGGCCGGCATGCTCAGTGAGGCCGGCTTCGCCCAACTCCAGCATGTCGCCCAACACTACTATCCGTCGTCCGCTCGGCGGTGCCGTCATCATTCCAAGCACCGCCAACGCGGCGCGCACCGAAGCTGGGCTGGCATTATAGGTCTCGTCGATAAGCCGAAAGCCGCCTCCCGTGATTTCAACTTCGCTGGTTACGCCGCGCCCTTTTACGGGCTCGAGTCCTTCCAGGTCTTTAGCAGCTGCAACGAGATCACCGCCTACAGCAGCCACACCCAGCAGCACAGCGAGAGCGTTTTGCACCTGGTGACGACCTGGTAACGGGAGCTGGAATTGAATTCTGTGGCCCAAAATCGAGGCCTCGACATTCGACCCCGAGGCTTCTACCGCAGCAGAAATCAGCCGGGCATCCGCTTGCGCATGTATGCCGAAGCTCCAGATGTGATGTACGCCGCGATGCTTGGCGTGTGCCTGAAGTCGCAGGAACTGCGCGTTGTCGCGGTTCAGTACTGCGATACCATCACTATCCATTCCGACGAATATCTCGGCCTTCGCGTCTGCAATTGCCTCGATGTTGGCGAAGTACTCCAGATGTACGGCCTCAACATTGGTAATGATCGCTACATGAGGACGTAACATTGTCGAGAGCGGTGCAATCTCGCCGGCATGGTTCATGCCGGCTTCGAAAACGCCGAATGCGACGCTCGCAGGCATTCGGGCAAGGGACAACGGGAGACCGATCTGGTTATTGAGGTTTCCTGAAGTCGCGTGCGTTGTGCCCTGAGCGCTCAATAATTTTGCCAGCGCATCTTTTGTGCCTGTCTTACCGACGGATCCTGTGACAGCGATGACTTTGGCCGAGGTGCGTGCTCGAGCCGCAATTGCCAAGGCTTCGAGGCTGGCCTGGGTGTTCAGGACCGTTAGCAATCGGACAGGGTCGGCATCCGGCATCGGGTGATCGATCATCGCGGCTGCGGCGCCGTTTGAAAGCGCAGCTATGACAAAATCATGTCCGTCAAAGCGTTGTCCTTTTAGCGCTATAAATAGGTCATCGGGCGCAACCGCGCGCGTGTCTATCGACACGCCTTGCGCGATCCAACTCGCGTCCGGCCCCAACAAGCCGCCGGTCGCCAGTGCTGCCTCATTTGCTGTCCAAAGTGCAGTCATGACAGGTTTCCGGCTGCGAAGGTGCGCGCCACTTCTGCGTCGTCGAAGGGGCGCACAGTCGCACCTATGATCTGCCCCTGCTCATGCCCTTTGCCGGCAATTACGAGTATATCACCCGGACCGAGTTCTCGAATTCCTGCCGCGATCGCGTCTGCGCGGTCGCCGATTTCGATCGCTCCTGGTGCTCCTGCCAGAATCGCTGCGCGGATCGCGGCTGGGTCTTCACTGCGCGGGTTATCGTCGGTCACGATGACCCGGTCTGCGAGGCGTGCGGCGATTTTCCCCATTATTTGGCGCTTGCCGGGATCGCGATCGCCACCACAACCGAACGCAACAATAAGCTTGGCAGAGGTATGCGGGCGCAGTGCGTTCAGAACCGCAACCAATGCGTCGGGCTTATGCGCATAATCGACATATACCGATGCGCCATTTGCCAGTGTCGCAACATGCTCAAGCCGACCGCGGACGCCGTTCAGGGTTTCGAGTCCGGCGACAACTTGGGATAGGTGTTTCGAATCTTCCCCAAGAATCCGGCCGTCGGCCTCGCTTGCGACCACCAGACCGAGCGCGCAGAGCGCATTCATAAGTTGAAATTCGCCAGCTAGAGGAAAGGCGATTGCAAATTCGCGGCCGAAGATCCTCAGCGAGACCTGCTGCCCGCTGGTTGTCGCTTTGCGCCGGACGACGCAAAGTTCGCTTCCACGCCATCCATAGGATAGCACTGGATGCCCGGCGCGTTGCGCCGCCGCATTAAGTTGAGCAAATTCGGGAATGTCAGCGTTAAGGACCGCATAACCACCGGGTTTAAGCACATCGGTGAACAGCCGAATCTTTGCTGCCAAATACGAATCCGAGGTTGAGTGATAGTCGAGATGGTCGCGGCCGAAGCTTGTAAATCCGGCGACTCGAATTTGTACGCCATCTAGGCGATATTGATCGAGCCCATGAGATGACGCTTCCATAGCTGCATGAGTGACGCCGGCGTCGGCTAATGCAGCAAGATCCGCATGAAGTTCTACGGGATCAGCGGTTGTGAGCGTGCCATAACGTGTGATCGGTTTTGATTCGATGCCTAGTGTACCCAGACTTGCTGCATCGAAACCCAAATATGTCCAAAGTTGTCTAGCAAAACTGACGGTCGAGCTTTTTCCGCTGGTTCCTGTCACGGCGACGATTGTATCAGGCTGCCTGCCGTAGAATGCGGCTGCCATTTGGGCAAATAATTGGCGGGGCAATGGCGCTTCGATAACCGGGATCGCTGGAAGATTCGGCGCGAGACTCGTTCCAAGTGGGGCCACAATACCAACGGCCCCGCGGCGGGCTGCTTCAGCTATGAAATCGACGCCTGAAGTCTTGCCACCTGGCAGCGCAGCGAAAATATATCCTGGACGCACAGCACGGGAATCGGCGGTAAGGCCAGCAATCTCAACCGTCTTAAGAGCAGCCAGAGCGTCAACGTTGCGCGCATCATGTGTGGTTGTGCTGATCATGAGGTCAATTAGGCGCAATGTGGCGGCCAACAGGATTGACGTCGATTTCCATCTTGGCCTGGATTACAGGCGAATCGGCATCGACCGGTGGTATCCCGAGAAGTGGACCCATCGACGAAATGACGCGTGCGACTGCCGGCGCAGCGACCCAGCCACCGGTTTCGAAGCCAGCACTTTTCTTGTTGCCGTGGGGCTCGTCGATTGTCGCAAAAACCGCATACCGCGGATCGTTCATTGGGAAGACGCCGACGAATGAGCTGAGGTTGGCGTGCTTTTTGGCATATGCACCGAGCATGATCTTTTCGGCCGTGCCCGTTTTGCCGCCCACGAGATAGCCCGGAACATTGCCGAATTGTTTGGCGGTGCCGCCGGTCACGACTAACCGCATCAGGCGTCGCATGGTGTCGGATGTTTCGTTGGAGATCACTCGAACCCCTTGAGGCACCTCACCATCCGGGCGCTCAATCAAGGTTGCAGGCCTTAGGATTCCCCCGTTGGCGATTGAACAGATCGCGCTTACCAACTGAACCGGCGTCACGGAAATGCCGTGGCCGAACGCGATGGTCAGCATATTGATTGGGCGCCACGGGTGAGGAATTCTGGGAGTACCCACCTCCGGCACTTCGAGCGACATTTTCTTTGTAAGGCCAAGTTCATCCATGAAGCGCTCCTGCGCTTCTGGGCCGACCTGCTTCACCATCTGGGCCGACCCAATATTCGACGATATCTCAAAGATTTTGGCGACCGACGAATAGCCCGGCAATTCGTCGCCTTTAAAATCATGTATTGTGAATCGTCCGATCTTGATCGGGTGCCAAGCATCGAAATAATCGGAAAGCCTTACCTTGCCGCTATCCAGTGCCAGGGCGGTGTTGAACACCTTGAAAATCGAACCCATTTCGTAGACCCCGAGGGTCATGCGATTGAAATGCGGATCAGGCTCGCCTTGAGCGGGCTTCGGCTCTGCACCCGGCTGCTCGGGATCGAAATCAGGCAACGACACCATGGCGAGAATTTCGCCTGTATGCGTGTCCATAATAAGGCCGCCACCGCCCATGGCATGGAATTCATCGACTTGCGCCGCGACTTCGCGATGGAGGATGTGCTGCAAGCGGATGTCGATCGAAAGGCGCAACGGGTCAGTGCCTTTGGCAAGATATCCGTCGAAGGACTGCTCTATACCGGCTATTCCGTGGCTATCGATATCGGCATAACCGATAACCTGTGCGACTTCGCTCCCCTCGGGATACAGCCTGCGCTCATCGGGTTGAAAACCGACGCCCGGTATTCCCAATTGGTTGACATCATATTGTTGGCGCGGCGTTAGATGCCGGCGAAGCCAAGTGAATCGGCTTTTGCCCTGCAGTTTCTGGAGAAATTCCCCGTAGGTGATATCGGGGAAAAGTGTCGCGAGTTGTCGCGCAGCATCTGGCGCGTCGATGATCTTTGCCGGATCTGCGAACAAGGAAGCCGTGGCGATGGAGGTTGCTAGCACGTGCCCATTCCGATCGAGAATATCGGCACGCACGACACGATCTGCCGGTGGCAGCATGTGATTCTGATTGCTAGCTCCGGTCCCTCCGAGCACAGCGAGATCGATAAGGCGACCCGACACAACCAATAATGCTAGCCCAAAAAGAGCTCCAACGACGACAAGGCGGGTGCGAGCTTGTTCGAGAGTCTGCCGGGCTATCCCTTCGACAGTCACTATCATTGATGAGGGCTGTGCGACACTTTCAGGCAAGGCGGGGCCAAGGCGTGAACCGATCACGCCTTCCAACGGAATGAGGGTTTGACCCCGCTTCATCAGCGTCGCTCAACCCGAGCTAGTACTAAACGTGCTTCGCCAGCGGTATTTCCAGCCTGCGTCACGTGTTCTGAGTGGGTGTTAATCGTCGTGGTTGTTAGTAGCGCAACGGCGGGTGGCCCTTTGGCGGCCTCTTCAGGTCGATTCAATGCCGGTCGAGAATTTCCCCGCGGACCCTTTCCAACTTTGGCAGACGCTGCTGCACTGAGATTGGCAAGCTGCTCTTCGGAAGGCCTTAAAGGAATCTCTTCCAAAGTGACCACACGCGCTATGGGCGTCGATTCTAGAGCTAGGTAACGCTTTGCTAAGCCATCAATTCTTTGGGGATCATTAAGAGTGTCCCACTCGGCAGTAAGAATGCGGATAGCCTCTTGCTCTTGGCGCGTATCTCGAGCCAGATCGGAAATGTGTTTCTCGACATGTCGAACCTGATAACTCACGTGCATGACTGTACCGCCCGCAACGACCAGTAGGGCGATCCAAAGCAGTGTCGTAATTCGGATCATGCTGCCTCTCCCATCTGGTCGCCGTTAGGCCACGGCGGTGCGGAGGTGCGTTCGGCTGCGCGTAGCTTCGCCGATCGGGCTCGAGGGTTTAGTCGAACCTCTTCGGCGCTCGGGGTGATGGGTTTGCTGGCCAGCAGTCGGAACGATGGAAGTCTTGCTGCGGGGTGGGAGGGAAGATGTCGCGAGCCGGCCGATGCTTTTCCTGATCGTTGTTGCAGGAAGGATTTTACGGGTCGGTCCTCAAGCGAGTGAAATGTTACCACGGCTAGCCGCCCGCCAGGTGAGAGCAGCCGCTCTGCTGCACTCAGGCCGCGGCTTAGTTCACCGATCTCGTCATTGACGGCGATTCTCAGCGCTTGAAACGTGCGCGTCGCGGGATCGATGCCATCACCTTTTTTGGGGACAACCCGACGAATTATGAGCGCCAGCTCGGAAGTCCGGGAAATCGGGCGGGCGCGTACGATCGCGCCCGCAATACGACGCGCGAAACGATCTTCCCCGAAGTCATAAATCAAATTCGCGAGCGCTGATTCTTCCAGATGATTGACAATATCGGCTGCGCTTTGTCCTTTGCGAGCCATGCGCATGTCGAGCGGACCGTCAGATCGGAATGAAAATCCCCGTTCTGCGCGGTCTAGTTGCATCGAAGATACGCCCAGATCTAGAGCCACCCCATCGACTGACTGGATGCCGCAGGCTCTGAGCAGCCGCTCCATATCGCCAAAGTTTCCCTCTACGAGCGTCAGTCGACCAGGGAAGCGCGCGATAAGTGCGGCCCCGAACTTTAGTGCGTCAGGATCTCGGTCAATGCCCCAGACTTGGCAGTTGGCGGCAGCAAGCAGGGCTTCGCTATAGCCCCCCGCACCGAATGTGCCGTCAACGTAGTGGCCGCCAGCCACTGGGGCTAATGAAGCGACCACCTCATCGCGTAGCACGGGAATATGGCTCGGGGCGCTCATAAGAGCATCCCTGCAGGAAGTGTCGGAAAGGGTACCGCCCCGGCCTTGATCGCTTCAGCGGAATCAGCGGCGCGCCTGGCCAGCGCCGATGGTTCCCAGATCTGAAATGTCGCGCCGCGTCCGAGGAAGGCAACCTCTGCGCCGATCTCGACTTGATCGAGCAATGATCTTGGCAATGAACAGCGACCCTCGCCGTCATAAATCAAAGCTTGGGCAGCCCCAAATATTGCTGTTTCAAAATAGGCGCGCTCAGTTGCGAATGGAGGGAGGCTTTCCAGCGCCGAAGCCATCTGCTGCAAACGCTCGACAGTCATTCCCTCGATCGCGGGATCCGATAGTGACCGAAATATAACTAACCCGAGGGACTTTCGAGATTCGACGGCGGTTCGAAAAGGCGCGGGGAAGGATACGCGTCCCTTACCGTCAATACGGTTGGTGTGCGTACTCAAGAACAAAGCCGTGTTCACGTACAGTGACATCGCGCTGTGTGCCCAGACCGTTCCCGCTCGGTTAGCCCCTCAAATCGCGCGCGGTCGCGCAAACGACTAGGGCATCCCACCTCTAGATGGGACAGGGAGGGATATCATGGGATTTGATGGGTAGCAACGGAGAAACGTAGTAGAGCTTAAGTGCTCACAGGATAAAATTTGCGCCGCGACGCTAAATCAGATCCTTTTATGTGACCAAAGCCCGCACGAACGAAATTGGACAAAGTTTTTCCGAAGAAATGTTCTTGTTGTGTTCCGTTCCCCTATTTTAGGTGTTGCAAAAAGTATGTCGGGATCGTGAAGGCAAATAATGCTAGGCGGCCTATAAGCCGGGTTCTGTCCTCGTTTCTTTCGAAACGATGGATGATCATTCCTCTGGGGCATCTGTCACCAGACGCCTCGCGCGATCCACCCGGGCGGCGACCCAGAATCGCCTGGCGAGTTACCCCGCCTTGCCGCCCCTATTCGATCTTGCTCCCGGTGGGGTTTGCCTAGCCGCCACCGTTGCCGATGGCGCGGTGCGCTCTTACCGCACCCTTTCACCCTTGCCGCCTTCTTTGGGCTCTGAAACCCAAAAGTAAGGTTTGGCGGTTTGCTTTCTGTGGCACTTTCCCTGAGGTCGCCCCCGCCGGGCGTTACCCGGCACCGCTATTCCGTGGAGCCCGGACTTTCCTCCAGAGACCAAGCTTCGAAAAAGCTCAGTCTCCAGCGATCATCCAGCCGCCTAGCACAAATAAGCTTACCCCAATCCTGATTTCTTTACCAACGTGAGTAGCCGCGCTCGGGTTTCATCGTCGGCTATGCCGGAAATTGCAGTCGGATGAAAATGGCGTTGAAATGCGGTGATTGCCTCTGACGACGAATCTGCATAGCCAAACTTGCACATATGCTTGGAAAATTCTGTAGGATTTACTTCCTCTGATGCAATCGGTTCGGGCCATAGACCAACTCCCGCCTCAGCCAGGCGCTTCCAGTCGAATAGCTCGCCAGGGTCCTGTTTTCGGTCGGGAGCGACATCCGCATGCCCCAATATGCGATGGGCTGGAATTGAGTGGCGGGAAAGAACGCCTCTGGCTAGTTCTTCCAAAGCCATCATTTGTGCATCTGGAAACGCACGGTAGTTAGGCCCGTGTCCTGGATTAACAAGCTCGATGCCGATCGAGCAGCTATTGATGTCGCTTTCCCCTGCCCAAAATGAAGTCCCTGCATGCCAGGCCCGTCGCTCTTCGGGCACAAGCCGCCAGACCGTGCCGCCCTCATCAATCAAATAATGTGCGCTAACCGTGAAGCTGGGGTCGCATAATCGCCTGAGTGCTACGGCCGTATCGGTCATGCCAGTATAATGGATTATGAGCATGTCGATTGCTGCGCCGTTGCGCCGGGGGCCATGGTTGGGAGAAGGAAGCTCTCGCCAGTTCGGTTTATTGCTCACAGTCACGGCGAGTTAGTCGCAACTGTTTGGATGCTTCCACGGGGCCGCCGTAAAATAATGAGACTGACACCTATGACAGTCAAAAAGCCGCCACTCGCGATGTCGGGGGTCATTCGATCGCCATTGAGAACGACGCCCCCCAGGATCGCGAAAAGTGGAATGGTAAGCATGAAAGGTAGCGTCTGACTTACAGTGTAGCGCGCGACCAGACGTGCCCACAGTCCGAAGGCAACTATCGTGGATATCAGTCCGGTATAGAAGATTCCGATCCAACCTCGCCAACCGGAGGCGGCAATGAACGCTAATGGCGATCCTTCGAGTACTCTACTGACACACAAGAGCTCGATCGCTACGAAGAGCCCCAGCCAGCCATTAAGCGTAAACGGGTCGATGGGCGCCAATTTCTTTAGTTGAACCGTGCTAAGACCCCAAGCGGTGGCAGCGATCAATAGATAGACTATTCCGATCCGGTTAGCTTCAAGCCTAGGAGCTCCGGCTATCAGACCAACGCCAGCGAAAGCGATGATCATACCAAGCCCATGCTTCCAGTTTAGTTTTTCTCCAAGGAGCAATGCAGCCATTAGGACTCCCAGCGGAACCTGCAGCTGAAGCACGATCGCTGATGTTGAAGCGTCAAGAAGCGCCAATCCCGAAAATACCAGCGGGAAGTGGAGAAAGCCGAGTAAAGCCGCGAGAAGCATGATTGGTTTCAAGGAAGGCGGACGACGGCAGAATGGAAGGATAACCAGCGCAACCAAGGAAAATCGCAGTGCCGTAAGAAGAATTGGCGGAAACTCTCCTAAGGCTAATTTGGCGACGGCGAAGTTGAGACCCCATAGGAACATTGCCAATAGCGCGAGAAGGATATCTTGGATTCGCATCCTCATTGCCTAATGGAAAGTTCAAGCAGTTGGAACCCTGCGCGGTCGAGAAGGCTTCTATTGTGCGAACTCAACCTTATGTCTCTGGGCAGTATATGCTCGGCGCTCGGCGGGTACCCGGTTGCTTTGTCCCGTGTTGTGCAGCGAGAAATCATTATGGAAGCCAAAAGAATGGTTCCCGACGACAAGGACAACAACCATTCCCAGCCACGACCGGGCACTGAAGCCGGGTCAGTTTTTCGGGACGAGTTGGTTGCGTATCTCCCGCATCTACGTGCGGTCGCCCGGGGGCTGACAGGACATCGTGATCGAGCGGACGACTTGGTTAACGATACAGTTCTCAAGGCATTGTCGGCGGAAGCGCAGTACCAACCAGGCACAAATCTAAAAGCTTGGCTTATGACGATTCTGCGCAACCATTACATAAACGGGCTCCGGCGTATGCGGATCGAGGTGGAAACAATAGGGGATATTCCTGAAGCGGCTCTTCCGAGTGCTCCGAACCAAGAACATGTGGTTGAGGTTAATGAGATTGCGGCAGCTCTCCTTCGAATGTCGCCGGAGCACCGCGAAATCCTCGTTCTGGTTTCGGCTGCGGGACTTAGCTACGAAGAGGCGGCTGATGTTTGCGGTTGTGCAGTTGGCACGATCAAGTCCCGGCTGAATCGTGCACGTAGTGAATTGAGGAGGGTTTTAGCGTTGTCTCATGGATTGGCAGGGGAGCCGCGTCGAGACGGATTGGGACGTGAAGGGCTACCAGTCGCCCGTCGGGGTGAATCACGCTGAGAGCGCGGAATACATTTTAATTTGTGAGGCGAGTACTCATTTTGCCACCGATATGGACCCTAAGCGTGATTGCCGGGTTTATGCCATATTGGTTCGATAGAATTTTCAGCAGGACGTGTAAGTCGATTCCACCTTAGTCTGCTACCGAAATATTGATGAATGCCACGTCAGTGTTGAGCGCTGACGGCGAAAAATGAAATGAGGTCGTGTTTATGAGCGTCTCCCACGATATTGTCCGCCTATTGCCCTACCTGCGCCGCTATGCACGAGCTTTAACAGGAGCGCAATCGACAGGTGATGAGTATGTTCGTCTCTGTCTCGAAGCGATTCTTGCCGAACCTGAAAGGATCAAGAAAGCCAACGACTTGCGCGTAGAGCTTTTCGCTGTCTTCCACGACGCCTGGGGTGCCGTTGACAGCGCGGTTCCCGCTGCTCGGGGTGAGGGCAGTGGACTAAACCGCCAGTTGGCTGCGCTACCTTCAATTGAACGCCAAGTTTTGCTGCTCATCGCATTGGAGAGATTTTCAACCTCCGAGGCGTCGCAAATATTAAAACTCGATGAGACGGATGTCGTGCGCAAACTGGACGTCGCAAGGCAGGAATTGCGGCGACAAGCGACTGCACGCGTGCTGATAATCGAAGATGAGCCCGTTATTGCCATGGATATCGCAGGAATTGTCGAATCTCTTGGGCACGAAGTTATTGGAATTGCGGGGCGACACGCCGAAGCAGTTGAACTCGCACGTCAGTACCAACCAGGGTTGGTACTGGCTGATGTGCAGCTACAAGATGGCGACAGCGGCATTTTAGCCGTTCAGGAGATCATGCGCTCCATGGATGCGCCCGTGATTTTCGTAACGGGCTTTCCTGAACGGCTTTTGACGGGCGACCGAGTTGAGCCAGCCTTTATTGTCACCAAACCATTTGATCAGGAAACATTGAAAGTGGCGATCGTTCAGGCGTTATCATTCTCAGTGCCCCCACCTTCCAAGCGGATATAGCCTGAGTGCGCTAATAGCGCGTCGTGCCATTGCCTAGATCTCCATAAAATCGTCAAGCTAATCCTTTAACTTTTCTGAAATCAGCTGGATTAAATCGTCGGGAATCGGTTCATCGAGAACGGAGTTGTAGGCGCTACGCAGTTTCGTTTCTAGCCAAACATCAAATCCTGTCGCATCCCCATTTACAGCGTTTTTACTACTTCCGGGCATCTTGCGTCGCAATTTCTGCTTCTGTTCCACATTCCCTCCGCATTACCCACGCATGGTGCGCCCCTATTGGATCGGAAAGCACCCACTATAACGTGCTTCCCAATGCTCCCCAATAAACAATGGCCATATCGATATAAGCTCAACACGCGGGACACGGAAATGTGTCATTGTCTTAGTGAAAAAAAGCCGTTGCGGTCTTTCGCGTGGAACCAACATCGGAAGCGTGGGTTGGAAGAAATGTCAATTGAAAAGCTGGAATCAACGGATCAGCACAGCTAGCTCCGATGTCTGTGATGCGATTCTGATGGTGTTTGTATTAGCCGATCATGCGAAAGCGAGCCCTATGCTGAAACTGTTTTTCGTCAGGCAGATTGTGGAGCGACCATTTTGTGCAGATGCGAATTGATATGCCGCAATGCGCGCCGGACAGTTTAAAGGAACAAATCTATCGTAGTCACGCAATTCGGGCGTAATATTTTGCGTCCCTTAAACGAGGAGACAAATAATGGCGTCACATGATGTCGAAGGTGAATATAGTGCTGTGAAGGAAGATTTGGCCAAGTTGCGCAGTGATGTTGCGAGTCTAAGCGCAGCCCTCAGGGATCTGACGTCAGAAACAGTGCACGAGCGAATCGACTCACTTCGTAGCAGCGTCGATCATCTGGCTGGCGATGCGAAGAACCAAGGAAAACAAACGCTGGACGATTTGGCCAGCCATATCGAAGATCGCCCTCTAGCTAGCATGATGATTGCGCTTGGAGTGGGAATCTTGCTCGGTCGGTTGATCGATCGATGAAGTTCAATCTTCAGGCTGAGGATTATAAGGCAGCTGGCCGGTGAGCGGATTTTTGTCGCAGATTCTTCGCAGCACCTTCTCCATTCTGGTCAATACTGCTGAAATTTACATTGGTAGTGCTTTGGTCAAAAAAGCCAAAGAACGGCTAGTTGGACTCATCGCATTATACGCTCTGCTGACCGTACTCTCACTCGCAGTCGTGACTTTCTTTTTCATATTTTTGTACCGCTGGCTTTCTGTTCGAGTGAATGGAGAGTACGCGGCCGCAATCTTGTGCGGCGCCAGCCTTTTCGTAATCATAGCAATCCTGATCTGGCGCAAGCTCTCGCAACGCCGGCGAAAGATTCCCGAACGCCGCGCAATTGGTGGTCTCGTCGAGACGCTCGCTAGTGTATTGGAGGCGCAGGATCCAAATTTGGAGGCCGGATTGGCTTTGGGTCGTCGGTTGCGCGATAAGCTGAAAAATGTGACACCCGAACTCGTTATCGCGGCCGTACTCGTGGGCCTGATAATTGGAGTCCGCCCTGAGGTCCTGGGGTCATTTCACCGAGAAGACCCGGAATCGAAAAAGACTGGTCAATAAAACGCAACGATTACCTCATACTGCCCAGGCGTATTTTCGCACTGCATCGCTTGGTATGGCGTAAGGTTTATACTTGTTGACGAATTCGATCATGACAACGGTTCCCGGTGGCCCGCTGATTGTCAAAGTGCCGTCGACTTGGCGGGCGAATGCCTTGATCAGTGACATGCCCAAGCTTGATTGCGTCCCCTGAGCGAGCGCTTGAGCGTCGGTCAAACCTACCCCATTATCTTCAACGCTGAACCGCACGACGGAATCTGGCATTGACTTCAGCACAATCCTTATCACGCCCTGTCGCCCCTGCGGGAACGCATGCTTCAGTGCGTTGCTCATTGCTTCTGTCATAAATAACGCTAGCGGAACTGCTCTGTCGGAGACATCCCAAACTGATTCCGCATCGACTTCGATCGCAACCTGCTCCTCGGAAATCCCGTAAGACAGCTGTAGGCTTGCTGCGAGCTCCTTTAGGAATGCCCCTAAGTTTACTGACTGCAAATCCTCACTCTCGTAAAGATAGCGGTGTACGAGAGCCAATGCTCTTACACGAGTCTGTATGTCGTTGAACGCGCGCTTAGCTCCGTTGCCTTCGACGGCTTTCGCTTGAAGATTTAATAGGCTGGTAACAATTTGGAGATTGTTTTTTACGCGATGATGAATCTCGCGCATCATCGCCTCGCGCGTTTCGACTGCGTCGCGCAACTCGCCCTCACGACGATCGATGCGCACGGCCATCTCGTTAAACATTGCGGATAGATTCCTCAGTTCTGCAGGCCCAATCAGCGGCAGGCGAGAGGAGAGATCGCCATTGCTATATGCTTCGGCGGCACGAATCAGACGACGCATTGGGCGACTGATCTGAATGTCCGTAGCAAACCACACAACACCGACCGCCACGAGTGATAGTGCAATTGGTCCTATTACTAGAAGGGCGCGCGCTACCGTCTGTTGGTTGGCATAGGACCAACCTAACAATATCGTATAGTCAACAACCGGTAAGAGAAGAAGCGAGAGCGCCAACGTTAACCGAAAGCGGACGCTGCGAACCCGATTAAGGGACATTCAGAAGTGCCGTCCAGATTGCAGCATGTCACGCATCCCTATTTTGGGCGGATCTGCATTCCGCATCTCATGCCGAGCGCGCATCATTTACTTTCGAACTTATAAGCGTTGGTCGACCGCATCGGCAAATATGGAGCGCCAATTTGCTTTTGAGTCAAACGACCTAAGCATCAAGCACACCGACTATCGAATATGAATGGCAGATCCGACCGACAGCTTGGTCGCCCCTGCTAAAATGCTACTCTTAGTGGGTGGCTGCTCCGACGGCGGCCCCGGCTCCTGCTCCGACCGCCGCGCCGACTAGGGGATTGAATCCAGCCACTGCGCCCAGAAGCGCACCGCCACCCGCGCCGACCGCGCTGTCTCCGAGCATGCGATTTCCGCGCGGAGTGCTACAGGCTCCAAGCGCCAAGCTGGAAGCTACGCAAAGAACAATTGTTACGGACTTAATCATGATGATCTCCAAAGGCAGGTCCATCGCATAACCCGCTCGGAGAAGATTGGTTCCTGGCGCTTGCCGCAAGCAAGCATCGGTTTGGTTATCGTGAAAAAAAGCCTCCCACCGCATATTGCAATGGGAGGCTATAAGTCAGGACCTAACAGGATGAGGGATGTCACTACCTGTCAGATTTAAAAACACGTTGAGCAGGATACGGTTCCAAATTTTTTTGTGACTGGACGCTACTCAGATGGCTGGTGGCGGACGGCGACCAACTACAAGATGCCAGACCAACGAAATGAGAAATAAAATTAAGAAAATGACGAACAGAATTTGCGCGATGGACACGGCGCTTCCGGCGATGCCACCGAAACCCAACGCAGCAGCGACAATAGCGATTAAGAAAAAAGTAATTGACCAACCAAGCATGCTTATGTCCCCGTTAAGCGGCCACGCGGGCCTCTAATCAGAGGTTGCCATAGCAAAGCTGCGCGGCACCCGTAGGGACTGAACCCCGGTCAGAGCCACTGGTTCCCTACGGGAAGGACGAGTGGACGCAGAAGGTCAAACGACGGTCCGCGCCCACCTGGAGGTTCAGACTAGAGAGAGCATCGATTCGGCGCTCGAAACATCGAATGCGCCAGGCTTCTCCACTTGCAGGTTCTTCACTACGCCATCGACAGCATAGAGCGCAAAGCGTTGACCTCTCGTACCGAGGCCAAAACCGGAACCATCCATCTCAAGGCCCAAGGCTTTGGTGAAAATCCCGTTGCCGTCGGGCAGCATTTCGACCTTGCCTTCGACCTTATTCTGTTCACCCCAAGCCTTCATCACAAAAGCGTCGTTTACGGCGAGGCATAATATACGGTCGACACCCTTTGCTTTGAATGCATCCGCCTGTTCGATGAATCCGGGCAAATGTTTCATTGAGCAGGTTGGCGTGAAGGCTCCGGGAACCGAAAACAGGACGACCTTGCCGCGAAATAGCGTATCAGTGGAGACTTCTTCCATGCCGCTGGCACCGAATCTTTTCAGCGTCACTGTTGGTATTTTTTCGCCGATTTTAATCATCAGTCTCGCTCCATCGAATGAATAGGATTAGATTTCCAGTCGGACTTACGCGGCGGAGCGGTAATTGTCGAGATGCCTGCGCATCGTGAATTGGCCGCCCTTGCCGGACAACAATAAGCGGTGTTGACTAGATTTGTAGATTTACCCCGCCTCGCCGGTTGAAGGTTGCGGCAGCGAGGCCCAATTTTCTGGAATTATGAGCATTACCTCGATGAGCGGAGAGTTACCAAACCCTGATCCAACTTGGCTGAATGGCCAGTTGCTGATCGCAATGCCTGGAATGCAGGATCCTCGTTTCGGACATACGGTTCTCTATATCTGCACGCATTCATCCGAAGGCGCGATGGGATTGGTCATTAACCGGGCGATTGGCGAGATTCGCTTCGCCGATCTGATGAGCCAACTTGGAATCGAAGGCGCGTCTGATCAGGATCGGCCTGTCCATTTTGGCGGGCCGGTTGATTCAAGCCGCGGGTTTGTCCTGCATTCAGCGGAGTTCCGGACTGACCAAACGCTGGTTATCGACGATCATGTCGCGTTGACGGCCACCAAGGATATTCTCCAGGCCATCGTCGATGGAACGGGACCAGACAGCGCAATTTTTGCGCTCGGCTACGCAAAGTGGTTTGCCGGTCAACTCGATTCCGAGATTCAAGCCAATGCATGGCTGACAGCACCGGCCGACAGGTCCCTCATCTTTGATCGCGAGCTCGATACGAAGTGGGAGCGAGCGATTGGGCAATTGGGGTTCCACCCGGCGATGCTGTCGGGCCACTCTGGTCACGCCTAAAGTCGTTCAGATTCTGCGTGCTCGTGTTGCGGCACTGGTAACTGCTCGAAGTGAAGCATCGACTATGCTGCGATCGACGCCTACCCCAAATAATGTACGACCATCAGCGGTCCTTGCTTCGACATAGGCTGCAGCTTGGGCGTTCGCTCCGCCGGTTAGAGCGTGCTCCCGATAGTCCAACACTTCCAGCGCCCCGAGGCCGGCTTTTTCCAGCGCATCGACGAAGGCGTCGATCGGACCATTGCCTTTGCCCTCAATCAGTTGATCGACACCTCCCGCACGCACTGTTGCAGTTAGGAGACGTCCCTCTGCGTCGGGCAGGGTCTTATAGCCGACCAGACTAAGCGCATCCTCAGCCAGATAGGTTTCCTGGAACATCCGCCAGATATCGGCTGAGGTCACTTCCTTGCCGGTCTTATCAGTCCATTGCTGAACGATTTTGCTGAATTCAACTTGCAGCCCTCGCGGCAGATCGAATCCATGGTCCGTCTTGAGAAGATAGGCGACGCCCCCTTTGCCGGACTGACTATTGACTCGAATGACCGCTTCGTAAGTACGTCCTAAATCCTTGGGATCGACGGGGAGATAGGGAACCTCCCACAATTCTTCATTGCGCTTTTCCAGAGCTTCAAGGCCTTTCTTGATCGCATCCTGGTGCGATCCAGAAAAAGCGGTGAAGACTAGTTCGCCGGCGTAGGGGTGCCGTGGGTGGACCGGCAATTGATTGCAATACTCGACAGTTTCGACGACGGAATCGATGTCCGAAATCGTAATGCCCGGGTCGACACCCTGTGTGAACAAATTCATCGCCAAATTTACGACGTCGACATTGCCGGTTCGCTCGCCGTTCCCGAATAGCGTTCCCTCAACTCGATCGGCACCCGCCAAGATACCCAGTTCGGCGGCAGCGACCCCAGTGCCCCGATCATTGTGTGGGTGCAATGACAGAATATAGCGCTCGCGACCTGGCATGTGGCGCCCAAACCACTCGATCTGGTCGGCATAAATGTTAGGAGTCGCCATCTCTACCGTTGCGGGCAGGTTCAATACGGCTCGCTTTTCTGCAGTCGGCTGCCATACATCGAGAACCGCATCGCAGATTTCGACGGCGAATTCCAACTCGGTGCCGGTGAAACTTTCCGGTGAATATTCGTGAATGATCTCGGTTTCTGGTACGGTAGAGATCAAATCGCGGACGATTTTCGCTCCGGTTACAGCGATGTCGACGATGCCCTTGCGACCGAGCCCGAAAACTACCCGACGCTGCAGTTCCGACGTCGAATTGTAGAGATGGATGATGGCCCGGCGCGATCCGCGCACGGACTCGAATGTCCGCTTTATTAGCTCTTCGCGCGACTGGGTCAGCACCTGGATGGTGACGTCGTCGGGGATCAGGTTCTCGTCGATCAGTTGCCGGACGAAATCGAAATCGGTTTGCGAAGCGGCGGGAAAGCCGACCTCAATCTCCTTGAATCCGAGCTTGACCAGCGTGTCGAACATCCGGCGCTTACGCTCCGGTCCCATCGGTTCGACCAGCGCTTGGTTGCCGTCGCGCAAATCGACGGAACACCAGATCGGTGCCTTGGTGATGGTTTTCGACGGCCACTGCCGATTGGGTAAATCGATTGGCGTAAAGGGGCGGTATTTATGAAACGGCATGCTTGTCATGATCTGGCTCTTGTCTCTTCGAAATCCTCGGGCTTACGACAACCCGGCCATTCGGCGGGGAATTTGTCCCCTGCTCGCAAAACGGCGCAACGCCGAGCGGTCAGGGGCGCGTAAGTCGCAGCAGGAGAAGAGGCAGGCGCGCGCCAAGCGGGCCAAAAAGCCCGGTAATGCCCAACAGAATGTCGCCAGTGCGCGTCATGATCCTGGTGTCATACACGAGGATTGGGCGGGCACGCAACGCTTTGGCCAGCCCGATGGTCGCAAATCTTAGCGAGGTTGAAACTCCTGGTCCGGAAAATCTGAAGCTTTCGGTGTTTTGATGGCAATGAATCCGTTGCTGGTAGCCTGATGGCAACTATCGCAAGCTGCAGTTACACGGTGATATGCCTTCTCGAAATCACCGGGACTTTTCGCCCTGATCGCCTGGTCAAGTTCAGCCAATGGCGGCATGAGGTTCGAATTGGCCAACTGGGAGATCGGGAAATTATTCCACTCCGGCTGATAGACGGTGATGTCTTCGAAGGTTTCTCGCAGTTCCTTGGCTTCGTATTCCGCCAACGTCCAGTTCCCGGCATGGCCTGCAAGCCAGATTTTGATGTGATGCGGTTGAACATAAGCCGTCATGAAATCGCCCAAGCCGGGCACATAAGATTCGTGCGGCTTTTGAGGCTCCTCGGCGTAAGCCATTTGCAGGCTTTGGTGAAAGGCAACAGTAGACACGGCGACTGTTGCCGAAAGCAGCAACGGAAGTTTATTCATGCGTCCTCTCACATCTTCATTCCGGGCATATCTGCCATTGGCTTTGGGCTTGCTTTAATCGGCGCGACCTCAACAGTAACGGTTACGACGCCGGCATGAGTAAAGTTGAGCGTCAGCGGAAAGCTGTCGCCCAGTTTCAGCGGCTGGTGCAGTCCGGTCAGCATGATGTGAAGACCGCCGGGCGTGAAGGCAATACCGTCATTTGCCTTGACGGCCAAGGTGGGCACCGCATCCATCCGCATGACGCCGTTCTCATTGACCGTCCGATGTATCTCCGCTTTGTCGGCGACAGGCGTCGACAGGCCGGTAATCGTATCGTCGCTCTGACCGTGATTCATAACAGTCAGATAGACGGCTCCCGCCCCGCCGGGGCTAGCCGGACGGGCCTTGGCATCGACAATGTGAATTGGGTCGGTGCTTTCAGCGATTGCGGGCACCGCCAGTGCAAGCAGCACCGGCAGCAAGAACAAGATTCTCATGGTCGAAACTCCTTAAGTTCACAATGGAGACTAGAACATGTAGCTGACGTTCAGCTTGACCAGCACCGGCGCGGTCAATTGGTTGCCGGTGACATGCTGATAAACCGGCAACGCGACATTGGCGTACACTTTAAAGCTCGATACATCGACCTCGAATCCGGGTGCGATCAGCAGACGTTCATAGCCGCTGTCGGGACGATTCGAATTGATCCCGCTATCATGCAGGCGATAAGAACCAACCGCTTCGAGCACTGGGGCAAGCTTAATGTCACCGACCGACCAATTATTGTAAGAAATGCCCATGACCGCATCGAGTTCTCCTCCCGGACGGTATCCGTCCTGAACTGAGACGGGCTCGTCTATCTGGGCGTTGGCAAACCAATTCCAGCTGTAATCCGGCGTCAGGTTCCCGACATGATAGGCGCCGAGAAGAATGTCGGTGCTCCCGGTCCCGATCGAAGTATCACGATCGAAATTGGGATAAGTAAAATCACCCGTCGGTAGCTTGACCCCAAATGTGATGCCGGTGGTTTTGTCATCCGAAAAGCCTGAATAACTTGCCTGGAGACGAACATCGCCGATTGCGCTGTGCTTGAAGCCGACGATGTCTCCGCTATCGTCCGTGGTCTTGAAGAAACGGTTCCAATAGGGAAGTTCAGCCGTAATCCCCCAGCCATCGGCAAACACATACTGAAATCCGCCGGTGTAAAAGCTCGTGCGGATACGCTTGTCGTCGTTGTTGCCGGCGGGCGCTGATGAGTTTCCGCTCCAGTTCTTGTTCTGGTTCATGAAGTCATATTCGACGAACGCCATCGCTCCGGCATCGGTCGGGAAGCTGGAACTGGTTCCCACTGCGAACACGCCGCAGCCGCAGGCGCAGGCCCAGGCAACACTGGGTATAAAGCCCAAAGTCAGTGCTGAAGCCCGCAACAGGCCACGGGACAGTTGGGAACGGAAAGCAGGTCTATGGTCGGCGGCCTTGGGCACGCCGAGAAGTGTTGAGTGCATGTTGGAATACTCGCCTAAGCAGACAGGTGACCGGCGCGGCCTTATCGGTGCGCCGAGTTCAGAGACTTAAAATTGCTCAGACGAGGAAGGGGGGAGCGCGCGGCTGTTGCTTAGTGTTGGGCCATTGGCCCGGCAGGAAGACGAATACAGGGGCAGGACCGATGACGTCAGGGTCATTTCTAACGGCAATAACCGGCACCGTAGGCGGCACGAACCCGCCAACGGCATGCATCGCCGAGCAGAGGGCGCACGGCGAGATATGATGCGACGGCGTCTTGCCGGGATCATCAGGAGTCGTGCTGCCGGGCGATAGGCAAAGATGCTGGCCTGATGCTAGGCCGGGGGGGGCCGCCACTGCCATACCGGCAGCATCGTGAATCGCCGGTAGAACTGCCTGGAGAACAATGGCGAATACCGCGAGCCACGAGGCTCGCTGGGCCGCTTTACTGTTTCGACGCCAGATCATTTTGGGAATTAAGCGCATCGTCGTTCGCAGCGCCACCAAAAAGAAACTGTTGCGACAGTAAGGCCGGCGGCGATCAGGCCGCCCGGCCTTTCAATCGTCAGTTCTTGGTTTTGTCGACCAGCTTATTCTTGGCGATCCATGGCATCATAGCGCGCAGCTTGCCGCCGACCTCTTCGATCGGATGCTCGGCCGAGCGTCGGCGCATAGCCTTGAAGCTGGGCTGGCCCACCGCATTCTCGGTCATGAAGTCGCGAACGAACTGGCCGGTCTGAATTTCATTCAGAATCTTCTTCATTTCCTTTTTCGTCTCGTCGGTGACGATCCGCGGGCCACGCGTGTAGTCGCCATACTCGGCTGTGTTTGAGATCGAATAGCGCATGTTGGCGATACCGCCTTCGTAGATCAGGTCGACGATCAGCTTGACCTCGTGCAGGCATTCAAAATAGGCCATCTCGGGCGCGTACCCTGCTTCGACCAAAGTCTCGAAGCCCGCCTGGATTAGAGCGCTGACGCCGCCGCACAATACGGCTTGTTCACCGAATAGGTCAGTCTCGCATTCTTCGCGGAAATTTGTCTCGATGATACCCGCGCGTCCGCCGCCGATCGCCGAAGCGTAGGCGAGGGCGATGTCCAATGCATTGCCGGACGGATTTTGGTCGATCGCCACCAAGCACGGAACTCCGCCGCCCCGCTGATATTCGGAACGAACCGTATGTCCTGGACCTTTCGGCGCGATCATGAATACGTCCAGGTCGGCGCGAGCCTCGATCAGTTTGAAATGGATATTGAGGCCATGGGCAAAGGCCAATGCTGTGCCTTGCTTCAGATTGGGAGCTAGGTGGTCGCGATAGAGCGCGCCCTGCAATTCATCAGGCGCCAGCACCATTACAACATCGGCCCATGCCGCTGCCGCTGCCGGATCCATCACAGTAAAGCCGGCACCTTCCGCCTTGCTTACCGTCGGTGAGCCGGGGCGGAGTGCAATACGCACATCTTTAACGCCGGAGTCGCGGAGATTGGCTGCGTGGGCATGGCCCTGGCTGCCATAGCCGACAATGACGATTTTTTTGTCGCGGATGATGCCGATATCGGCGTCCCGATCGTAATAAACACGCATGGAATAGCTCCTTGATCCTGGATGCGGCTGCTAAATAGGCCTGACGATAAATTCTGGCTAGTGGAGGGCTAGATGCTCTCCGGCCCGCGCGACAATGCGACGATGCCGGTGCGGGCGACTTCAAGGCGGCCCAACCCCACCATCATGGATAGAAACTGATCAACCTTCTCAGTCGACTCCGTGACTTCGAACACGAAACTGGATTCGCTGGAATCGATGATGCGTGCGCCGAATCCCTCGGCGATTCTCAGCACATCGCCCCGGCGAGTATGGCCTCCGCCTGTCTCGCCGACGACTTTTACGAGCGCCAGCTCGCGCCCGACAAATGGCCCTTCTTCGGTCAGGTCCCGGACGCGCCGGATCGGCACCAGCCGTTCCAACTGGCTCTTAATTTGGTCGATAATCATGCGCGTGCCCGACGTCACTAATGTGATTCGCGACAGGCCTTTATCGCGTTCGACCTCAGCGACTGTCAGACTCTCGATATTATAACCTCGACCCGCGAACAGCCCAATGACGCGAGCGAGAACGCCCGGCTCGTTAACCACAAGGACGGCAAGCGTATGGCGCTCGATCCGTTCAGAACTGCCTGAAACGATCACACCAGCACCATGCCCTCTTCCCGGGCCGCCGGGTCAGACTCGGTCCGATCCTGGCGTCTCAGCATGATCTCGTTATGCGCCGCACCACCCGGGATCATCGGGAAACACATTTCTGTCTCGTCGACCACGACATCGAGGATGACAGGCCCGGGTGCTGCCAGCATCTTGGCGATCGCCTCATCCAGATCATCGACAGTCGTCGCGCGCAAACCCGTACCGCCAAATGCTTCGGCCAGCTTTACGAAATCAGGCAAGGCCGCGGTATAGCTTTCGGAGAAGCGGCCCCCGTGGAGCAACTCCTGCCACTGACGGACCATGCCCATCCATTTATTGTTCAAAATGAATATCTTGACGGGTAGGCGGTATTGCACCGCAGTCGACATCTCTTGAATATTCATCAAGATCGAGGCCTCACCCGCCACGTCGATGACCGTTGCACCGGGATGGGCCATTTGCACGCCGACTGCGGCAGGTAACCCATAACCCATCGTACCCAAACCACCGGAGGTCATCCAGCGATTTGGCTTTTCGAACGGAAGGAACTGGGCCGCCCACATCTGGTGCTGGCCGACCTCTGTCGTAATAAACACGTCGTCTCGGCCCTTAAGAGCATCGCGCAGCCGCTCCAGCGCATACTGAGGTTTGATAACTGGGTCAGCGCGCTCATAGGCGAGGCAGTCGACAGCTCGCCACTTATCGATCTGCCGCCACCAGGCTGCCAGAGCCTCGGCCTTCACTTGGAGGCCACTTTCTCGCCAAGAGCCTAGAATCATTTCAAGGGCTCGTCCGGCGTCGCCTACCACAGGCAAATCCACGCGCACATTCTTATTGATCGAACTGGCGTCGATATCGATATGGATTTTCTTCGATCCGGGCGAAAAGGCCGATACTTTGCCGGTCACTCGGTCGTCAAATCGCGCGCCGACACAGATCAGCAAATCGCAGCCATGGGTTGCTAAATTGGCTTCATAAGTGCCGTGCATGCCCAGCATGCCGAGAAAATGCGGGTCGGATGCCGGAAAAGCTCCTAATCCCATCAACGTCGATGTGCAGGGTATTCCTGTCAGCCTTACCAAATCGGTCAGCGCCGTCGCAGCTTGGGGACCGGAATTGATTACGCCCCCGCCTGTATAGAACAGCGGCCGTTCTGCTTCGGCAATCATGGCGATTACTTTTTCTATAGCAGCCGCTTCCGGTTCATAGGCTGGGCGATAAGAAAAGTTGCATTCATCGGGCGTGCGATAAGTGCCGGTTGCGAACTGTATGTCTTTAGGAAGGTCGATCAAAACTGGGCCTGGCCGCCCGCTGCGTGCAACATGAAAGGCCTCGTGAATCGTCGCGGCCAGTTGCTCGACGTCCTTGACCAGGTAATTATGTTTCGTACAGGGCCGTGTGATTCCGGTTGTGTCGGCCTCTTGGAATGCGTCATTGCCGATGAGATGTGTCGGAACCTGACCGGTGATACAGACAAGCGGGATCGAATCCATCTGGGCGTCGAGCAATCCTGTGACCGCATTTGTCGCACCTGGACCGGAAGTAACCAGTACGCAGCCGACCCTGCCTGTTGAACGCGCATAACCTTCCGCCGCGTGAACTGCGCCGCCTTCCTGGCGGACGAGAACGTGGCGAATTCGGTTTTGTTGAAATATCGCATCGTAAATCGGCAGCACGGCGCCGCCGGGATAACCGAAGACGGTTTCCACACCATTATCCGCCAGCGCCGCGAGAACCATCTCCGCGCCACTCATTCGCCGCTCAGACATGCCGCATTTCCTTGAATTGTCGGGGCGCAACCTAAAAGCGGAAACGCGGCGGGTCAACCGGGGCGCAGAATAAATGATATGATTTCGTCCAAATTCCTTTCCGAAAGTTCCGCGAACTGCGCATGCCTGACATGCGAAGTGGAGCTATTATTTTCGATAGGCAACTGGTGCCGAAACCAGGTCACCTGTCTTTTAGCATAATTGCGACTGGCTTGCTGAGCTAGACGCGTCGCTGCTGACAATTCGATTTCGCCTCTTATGTGACGCCGCAGTTCGGGCAATCCAAGAGCTTTGTTTGATGGGAGCGATGGCGATAGCCTTAGCGCATCGAAACGGGTTGCTTCGGCCAGAGCGCCTAGCTCCAGCATTGTCTCGAAACGCCGATCGATCCTCTCGTAGAGATGAGAGCGCTCTGGCATTAGTCCGACGAAGTAAAACGTCAGCCTATGGGCCGGGTCACGGGGTTGTTTCTGCCAATCCGACAGGGATGTTCCTGTCGCCTCGACGACCTCCCAGGCGCGAATCAATCTTTGGCGATCCCCGGCCATCAGACGAGTCGCAGCTACAGGATCGCGAGAAGCTAAAGCGACCCGAAAAGCCTCTCCGCCGATTTCATCGTGAAGTGCGCTTGCCCGCGCGCGGGCTTCGGCATCTGCTGGGGGCACCGGCGACAAACCTTCGATCAAGGTCTTTAAATATAGACCGCTGCCTCCAGTGATGATCGGATATTTTCCCAAGGCGCGGGCGGCGGCGATTTCGCTTAGAGCTAAGTCGCGCCAAAGCGCAGCGGACCCAGGCTCTGATACGGGCAGAATGCCGAAGAGACGATGCTGCGCGCGCGATAACGCCGAATCGTCTGGCCGGGCAGTCAGTATTTTAAGTTCGGTATAAAGTTGAAGGCTGTCGGCATTTACGACTATCCCATCCAACCTTTCAGCCAAGCTGACGGCGAGGTCTGATTTGCCGCTCGCTGTCGGTCCGTATACGACAATTACGGGACGACCGGGCTCGGCTAGGTTGGGGTGCACCCCAACCGCCGTCACTTCTTGCGAAATTTATCGAGCGACACGACTTCGCCGGATTTCTCGCCATCTTCGACTGCCTTAGCGGCTTTATCGGGAACGGTTTTGGGTTTCGCCACGGCAGGAGCCTCTTCCAGTGGAACCTCGGCTGGCTGAAAGGGCAAGACGAAATTGACCGACGGATCGGCGAAGACCGTGATGGCGCGAAGCGGAATGACCAGCCTTTCTGGGGCGTTATTGAAAGTCAGGGTTACGCTGAAGGTCGTATCGTCGACATGAAGATCGTAGAACTGAAATTGCAGCACTATCGTCATTTCAGCCGGATAGCGTGCCTTCAGGTATTCGGGTACCTGTACGCCGGGATAGGCAGTGCGGAACGTGATGTAGAAATGGTGGTTTCCTGGGAGACCCGCTTCGGCAACCTCAGTTAACGCTTGGCGTGCGACCGCGCGCAGGGCGGCTTCGACCATCACACTATACTGTAAAATTTCTTTTGCCATGATCGTCAACCCGGAATGCTGCAACGGTGATCGTACTGCGCTGTTGGTATCAAATATAGCGGGAGAATCACGCAAGGCGGCGTGAAGTGGGGGGCTTCTGTTGCCCGGTGCCCCCCGGACCGCGCTTATCACTGCTGTTTAGGCAGCGAGAGCGAGGGTTTCAACGTTATCGTTGGCACCTAGTGTGTTTGACCCGATAACGGCGGTATCATGCCGAGCAAAAACTTTCCCTTTACTACGCGTGTCGAGCCTATTTCGCCCCCTCAGGCTCAACCGGCATGCCGGTTGAGAGATGGTGGAGGCGCCGGGTACCGCCCCCGGGTCCACAACGTCTATTCCAAAAAGCGTTTATCGCCATAGTCAGGCAGGACCTGACACGGTTAGATATAGTCGCTCGCCTGCCCGTTCGCCAGCCTTATGCAAAACGGCTACGGGTTTATTAGAGGAGATATTCTGTTCCGATGAACCTGACACCCGACCAGCAAGACGAAATCAATGTGTTGCGAGCGCAATCTGCTCCTACCCGCCGCGCAGTTTCACCTGGGCTGGAGGCCATCCTTTATCAGGCTATCCCAATATTGGATCACGGATTCATTCGCGTCGTCGATTATATGGGCGACGATGCAGCGATTGTGCAGGCGGCACGCGTTTCCTATGGGCGCGGTACGCGAAAAGTATCCGATG
Source organism: Rhodospirillales bacterium (assembly GCA_003165335.1). GTDB lineage: Bacteria > Pseudomonadota > Alphaproteobacteria > BOG-932 > Roseiterribacteraceae > BOG-932. The sequence continues at coordinate 36,163 of PLTD01000227.1, forward strand.
ACCGGGTGTTGATCCGCTATTTGATGCGCCATTTCCATTCGACGCCATTTGAGATGTGCGAGATCAAATATCACGTAAAGCTGCCGATCTTCGTCGCCCGGCAGTGGATCAGGCACCGAACGGCCAACGTAAACGAGTATTCCGCGCGCTATTCGGTATTGGACAATGAGTTTTATATTCCGGCACCCGACCAACTGGCCGCCCAATCGTCCGACAATCGTCAGGGCCGGGGCGCCATCCTAACCGGCGACGAAGCTGCGCAGGTTTTGGACCTGCTCAAGCATGATGCAGAAAAGTCATATCGCGATTACGCCTGGATGTTGAATGAAGGTGAAGAGGGGCTTGCAGTCGATCCTGATCGCGCTGGTTTGGCGCGTGAGTTGGCGCGGATCAACTTGACGCTAAACACCTACACGCAATGGTACTGGAAGACCGATCTGCACAATCTGATGAACTTCCTCAGGCTCCGCGCCGACCCACACGCTCAATATGAAATCCGCGTTTATGCCGACGCGATGATCGAGTCTTTGGACGCTTGGGTGCCGCTCGCGGCCGAAGCTTTCCGAGAATACCGTCTGGGCTCGGCGCAACTGTCTGCAACAGCACTGAAAATAGTGAAGCGTATGCTGGCCGGTGAAACGGTCGAGGCTGCCCAAAGTGGGTTGGGCAAACGCGAATGGACCGAATTGATGGCCTTGATCGGGCGCACGTGATGGGTCAGGTGCAGCCAAGGCGGCTGCCTGTCGATGCTGTCGTCAAGCGCAGTTTTCTTTTTGCCTGGGAAAGCAGAGCTGTTTTGGCAGGCCCTTACGTCATCTATGCAATGGTGACGATAGTGGCAGATTTGCTGTTGAGCAGAGCGCTGAGCCCTGAAAATAAGCTGGCGCTTTATTTGTTGACCGCAGCGGAACAGATATTCGCGATGGCATTTGCGGTTGGCATCCACCGTTACGTCCTACTGGCTGAAATCCGACGGGGATTTCAGTTTTTCCGCTGGGATCGCCATTTCATCCAATATGTGCTCATCGCGGTGTTGCTGTTTATCTTGGCGGTTACCGCCGCGTTGATGATTTTCGGCATCATCGGTGATGATCCATCGGGGACGCCGCCCGGGGTGGCTGGCTTTACGGCGATATTCGGTTTGGCTGTTATGCTGGTCGTAGCGCTTTTAATTAGTCGACTTTCTCTGGCATTGCCTTTGGCTGCAGTGGGCGATCAGATTCGCACTCGAGCGATTTGGCAGGCGACAGATGGCAATGGATTTCGGCTGCTCGCAACGACATTAATAACGGTTTTGCCTTTCCTTGTTGTGGAGGCCGCGTTGCTGCGGCTCATGCCGGAACCCAGCGGCGGGACATTGGAGATTCTCCTGACAATTGTGCTGGGGCTAATCTCGCCAATTCAATTGATCGTTGTAACGATCATGCTGTCACTATCTTACGATGTCTTAGTCCGTGGGGGCGGACCGCCGCCCATTGGCTCGGGACCGGTTTAGGAGTTTATGGGCACGGTCGCTTGAGGTAGTTTTATTCAGCGCAAGTTAGATCGGGAGGATGAATTGGAATTTGTGTCCGTTCGACGCCGTCTCCCGGTATGGGCCATAGTTATGCGGAGCTACGGCTATGTCTGGGACCATCGCATTTTACTCGCGATACCGATCGCGTTGGTCTTCGGCGTGCAGCTTGCCAGTGCGATTTATGTCCAGGACATGATGGCGTCCGTCGGGCCGGAACAGATGTCGAAAGGATTAGTTTTTCTGATCAGTGCCGCCGTGCTCGTATTTTCGATGTCGGTGATCGTCGGAATTCATCGCACAGTGCTTCTTGATGAGACGCGGCGAGGCATCGGTTTTTTGCGGCTAGACGGAAATTTGCTGCGCTATATAGGCACTTGGCTGATGCTCATGCTTGTGGGCATTTTATTGGCAGTAATCTTCATGTTGGTTGCATTTATCGGCGGGTTGGCGAGCGGATTAAGTCAGCAGCGGCCGCCCCATCCTGGGATAATCGTGTTGAGCGTCTCTGTTTTCGCGCTTGTGATCGGTATCCTGTTTCTTCGTTTCATGTTGGCGCTACCGGCCGCAGCTGTGGGTTCGAAAGACGGTCTGGGCGTATCTTGGTCCGCGACAAGTGGGAATTGGCTAAGGCTTGTGGCCACCGGCTTTCTAACGTTCCTTCCGTTTGTAATTCTGAACGCTTTACTTCTGATTCCCGTAATGCACACAGCCGTCTCGGCAGTGCATGATGGACTGGTCACCCCCGTCAAACAGCCTATTGCAATCTTGATTGCCTCATCACTAATCAAGGCGCTCGACTTGGCTGTCCTGACCGTTATGCTCTCTTTGACTTATGACGTTTTGGTTCGCGGAGGCGGCCCAACAACAGGCGAACCACCCATGACCGTTGTCGACTAAAGACAAACCATGAGTTTGATCCTCAATGTTCTATGGTTCATCCTTGGCGGCTTCTGGATGGGAATGGCATGGGTTTTTGCCGGCCTGATCATGATCGTCACGATTGTCGGCATCCCCTGGGCGCGCGCAGCTTTCAGCATTGCGAGCTTTTCGTTCTGGCCTTTCGGCCGGATGGCGGTGGACCGACGGATGCTAACAGGTCGGGACGACATCGGTACGGGCGCCCTGGGAGTGGTAGGCAACGTCGTATGGTTTTTGCTGGCCGGATGGTGGCTGGCTCTAGGGCATCTGGTGGCAGCGCTCGCTCTTGCGGTCACCATTATCGGCATTCCGTTTGCGTTTCAGCATGTGAAGCTGGCGTTACTGGCAGTCGCCCCTATCGGCCGGGAAATTGTTCCAATAGGCGGCAGAGTTTTCTAACACCTGCGGCTATTCGAATAGTATGACCGGTGCTGGGCGATTGACCACGTCAGACTCCAGGGCCGCGATGACACCTTCCGCGACTTTTCGATAAGCCGCGGCATGAGGCCCGAGCGGTTGATCGATGACGATCGGGCGGCCTTCGTCCGACGTCACGCGAATGGCCATGTCCAGCGGAATTTCACCCAGGAAATGGACTCCCAGCCGGATCGCTTCGGCTCGGGCTCCGCCATGCCCGAAAATCGGCGTTTCGTGTTGGCAGTTTGGGCATATGAAGGTGCTCATATTCTCGACAATTCCCAAAACGGGCACCGCCACCTTATTGAACATGGTGACCCCGCGAGCCGCATCGATCAACGCCAGGTCCTGAGGCGTAGAAACGATAACCGCGCCGGCCAGCGGTACAGTCTGGGCGAGTGTCAATTGAGCGTCGCCGGTGCCGGGCGGCATATCGACGATCAAAAAGTCCAATTCGCCCCAGTCAACTTCGCGCAATAGCTGCTGAATCGCACTCATCACCATCGGACCGCGCCAGATCATCGCATCATCCTGGTTCACCATGTAGCCGATCGACA
>PLTD01000167.1 GCA_003165335.1 Rhodospirillales bacterium
GGATGCGTATCAGCTAATTCTGCAACATATGAAGGGGATAAACCGTAATAAAAAGCTTTCCTTCCGTGGTTTGCTCCACTTGATAGTCGACGTCGTAAGTAAAGGTCTTGGCACCAACAGCGGCCAACATTGCTGAATTGGTCAAAACGGCATTTGCCTTACACAACAATTGGTTTGACGAGCTTTCCTGAACGCGAATGTTGTTTATCGCAAGGTCGAAGGAATCATCAAAGCCAGAATTGTGAATCCTGCGGATTACCAATTCTTTGGTGGTCTGCAATACGCTGGCTGAATCACAAGCCGCGAACTGTCCGCGCGATGGGCTAAGGTCGGCCTGTGGCGCAGGGTCCTGATTGTCGATATACGCGCTCAATATAATACTGATTCCGAAAACGACGGTTACGCCAACCGCTACCGCGATCCATGAGGTATTGCCATGTCTGGCGATATATCTAGCCCTGTCTTCAGAATTTGACAGAGTTCTGAGGTCAGCGACGGCGTTCCGTACGTGACAAAGATAGAGTGCCGGTGCGCAGTTTAGANNGAATTATGAGAGTTAGAAATAGGGGCTGGTGCGGCAGCAAGGCGAGACCGAGGGAAAGCGCGAATAGCGCGCCTGCCAGAACGTAGACCTTGCGATACAGAAACCAATATGGGCCGAGAACCGCAGGCCAGATAAATGACTTTACGTTGTCCCAGGAGAAGTTTCCCAGAAGGCCACGTCGCGAGAACGGCGAAGTGAACCAGTGCAACGACTCTGGGCTCTCAAGATAACCAAAGCAGTTACGCCATTTTACCGCCAGTCGATCGAAGTTTTTCCCAACTAACTCGGCGGTAAGGGGATCGGCCAATAAGACGTCGAGCCAATGCGGCGCGCTTTCTGGTCGTGTTGCGGATGAAGTAGTGTGTTGGCCCGAGCCTTCTCGGTTTGGTGCGGTCGCTGTTGGCGGCTGCGAATGTGACGTTCCGGCCACTCCATCCGCCTCGGAAGCAGTATCGCTCCCGGCGTTATCGTATTGCGATGCCCCACTCATGTTTTGCCTCCCTTTGAGAAACGTTGCGGCCCGTGAAGGCCGCGGCTACGCGATATTGTCGCCTGAACAGGCGTTTTGTTCAATATATCGAGGTGTATATGTTGGGCAATGCGGTTTCCTTCCCGAATGGATTTACGGGAAGTATTCGCCGCCAATCTGCGCCGGCTCCGGCATGACAAAGGATTGTCCCAAGACGATCTGGCCTACGAGGCCGACGTAAGCCGCAGCTATCTAAGTCAGCTCGAAAAGGGCGCGTTTTACGCAAGCCTGAAGATTGTCGGGAAAATCGCGTCCGTTCTTCAGGTCGAGCCCGCCGAATTGCTCAAGGCGCCGCTGAAACGCAAGAAGCGATGAAGAGCGCCTGATCGCTATTAGCGGCGGCGCGAATAGTGCCGATGCCACAACAGACCTCTGATGGCCGCGATATCTGCCAACCGCGGTATGCCGGCTCGAGCGAAGGCCTCGTAGTGGCGTAAGGCGGTCGCCGGGTGGATATCGGCGTTCTTCGGGCCCTTAATATCCACGATGGCCCAACCCAGCCGGTTGGCTCGGGCAAGGAGAGCCGCTACCGGCTGCCCGTCCGCGGTGGATTGATAAATCAGGCTGGTGCCTTCATTGATCTCGTGCACACTTTTGCCAAGGCAGTTATGCCAAGACTTGGCCAGGGACCGGATTTGAGCTGGGTCATCGATCCGACCGAAGGTGCCAAGTTGCTCGGCCGGCAGGCGATCCGGCAAGGGTAAGCGCTCGGCAAGAACGGCGATCCTGGCTCGAACCTGCCCGGGTTGGTCCATCGAGCCGAGCTCTGTGATGAGACGATCGAAGATGACGCCGGTCCGATCACTCAGAAATCGCAGGCCGGCGACAAGCCGATCCATGCCGTCGATCTCGTCGAGTAGTTTGAAGATAGCCGGGCGGCGCAAGGGCGGCGGGAGCGCAGCAAGCGCGATAATGAGCGGCTCGGTTATCACGCGGCGATGATGCAGGTGGGTCGCGGTTGCCTTGTCACGGAGCAGTGCGACCAGAGCTCGATAGTTTTCCGGCGCCAATACGGTGGTGTCGAGCAGTGCGTGTAATGCCCTGTCCAACCCTCGCGGCCAGTTGCTCAGGATCTGCTTCAACGAAGTTTGTGGCGATCGGCGCGCCAGGTTCTCGATGATTGTCCGCGAGGCAAGGGCGGGCTCGAGATGAGCCACGCCCAGGCCGAGGACATGCATGCGATGGGGGGTGAGTTCAAACAGGGACGCGAGCAGTTCAGGTTCGCTCGCGAGAATCTTGGCCAAATACTCATTGAGCCACCCTAGAGGAGCGACCAGGAATCCTGGCCGCAACGGACGATCATTACCGAGAGTAGCCATGGTTACAGACATGCTAGCCCTCCCTCAGTATTCACTGGCGAGCATGATGGTGATGACCCGCTTCGTGACGCCTGGGTCGGTCGGATCAGGCGAGTGGCACGACAAGTCGTTGTCATAGTAGTCGATCTTAAAATAGACCGTGACGCCTTCGGCCTCGAATCCACCGAAGTCGTGTTCCTCGTGCGGGTCGTTAGCGCGACAGAAATCGTCATAAACAGAGATTGTTTTGACGATGCGGTCGACGGCTTCCCGTCCCAAGGCCGCAATACCGGGTGTGATGACGGCGAGACCCGTCGAGAGGTTTTGCCGTAGCTGATCGTTGAGGGCGCGAATCTGCGCTGTCTGCGAAGACATGGTTTAGCTCCGTTTTGTTTATGAGAAGGGAAGGGAGAAGAGGTGCGTGCTCAGGTTTCAGAGCACGCACGTGCCGGTTCGAAAGTTCAACGGACCTTCGGCGCCGGATGCACCAAGCCAAGGGCAGCCCGCGGCCGCACAATGGCCGGCAATTGCGGATGATCGCGCCATTGCAGGGTGAACAGGTCTTTGTCGAGCTTGATGGTCTTTGCTTCCCACCATTGCTCGGCGGGTCCGTCCTCCTTGGCGAGCACAATTTGGTCG
>PLTD01000138.1 GCA_003165335.1 Rhodospirillales bacterium
TGCGTCCGATCGCCTCATGTCCGCTGCGCCTGAGGACCTCGCCGATGCCCTCGCGCTCGCGCTGCGTTCTGATAGCCGCATGCGGAAGCGCGACGACGCCGAAATCATGACGCCGGTGGTCGCCAAGTGCGATGTTGAACACCTACGCCTGCGTCTTGCGAAAGGTTGCCAGCGGCAGCAATATAAGCCTCACCGAAGCTTCGATTTGGAGATTATCGGGTTAGCAGCTGCGCTTCGGTGTCTGGGACAAACGTGTTCAGGGGTGAAGTCTATGCGCCGAACTCGAATTGCCTCGATTTCGGTCCTCGGTGTCCTAATTCTTGGAGGCGCGACGTCCTCCTTCGCGGCCGACGCATGTGCGGAAATGCTGCCGCCCGCATTGCGTATAAAGATCATACAACAATACAAAGATTTTGTCCTGCCCAAGCAGTCTGATTATAGTCAAGACGACATCAGCTTTTACGGCAAGCACGGCGCCACCGGATGCCCCGCGATCGTTATGGGTTATTATTACCAGTCAGGTAATCCCAATTTCGCGTTTCTTATCGCGTCTAAAACGATGGAAGAAACACTATTGATAGTCGCAGATCGCGCGACGGCCGGATGGAGTTTTGAGGTTGTCTATAACTGGGATATTAGATTACCGGGCGCGATGTACGTCGCCGCAGCGGGTCCTGGAACGTACAAGCGCACCGAGGCGTATGACGGCCCAACTACTGATCCCGGCGAACGCGAGAGCTACAGTGCGCAGCGCGAGGGAATCGAGGTCGGAAAGATCGGATCGGCCCATGGCGTCTTTTTCTTTGACGGGAAGGCATGGGTCCATGTGTGGACTTCAGACTAGACCAGATGAGCGCTTCGCATAACGCCGAGCGCGGAAGTTGGCTCTCGGCGCTATCGCAGGCGCCTCTCGCGTGTGGCAGTCGACGACCGACGATAGGAAGAACCACCATGGGTAAGGTCACCATAATGCCGCCGCCGCCCTTAACCGATCCGATATGGTGGGAATCGCCGACGCACTATGCGCCTGCCTCGGTGCGGAGGTCGCCGCCGTCGAAGACTGCTGCGCCGAAGGAGGGCGCGGAAGGCGGGACGACGAAGCCGGCGAGCGGCTCTGATACGCGGCCGGAGGGCGACAAGAAATAGCAGGGTCCCGGAACGCGGCGATCGTTGGTTGATCGTCGCTGCGTTGATGATGCTAAATCGTTGATGGCGGAAGTCGTTCGGTTGGGGAACCTGTCAATTGCACGCCGAAACACAACCGCGAAGCAAAGCCCGCGTAGCGGCCACCCTTCACAGCCGCTCCCGGTTCGCTGAGCAGATTCGCATTGCGCGGGTTCGCCTTGCTGATACGATCTTGCTGATTGTCGCCTTCGCCACCGTCGTGGCAGGGAGAACTCAAGAGCGATGTCGTCGTCATTAGCCCCCCTTGCGAGAGTCGTCTGCGCTGCACTTGTAACGCTCTCCCCTATGTCCGCCAGCGCGGCAGAGACAGCTATTGAACGCGAGGCCATCGCCATTCACCAGGACCTTGATGTTTTGTGTCGCGGTGGTTCTGGCGATGCTGACGAGGCGTGCGCTATCCGCCTACACGCCGAAAAGTTGCTAGGTCTGCTCGGCTATTGCTACGGCACGAAGGCCGACTTTGGATTGGGTGGTGGCGGACGAGCGTCTGCGGTCTGGCACAAAGACAACGGCAATTGCGCCCATCGGCCTTAGAGCCGATGGATTTGGCGATGGGCGGCCTCGATGAAACTCACTCTGAATTATATTGTGCCCTTATTATTCTTCACCACAATGATCCCCGTATTCGGCCAGACTGCCGAACCTAAAACAATCGTGGGACTCAACGGCCAGTGCGAATTCACCATGGTGGACCCAACAGCTCCGTTGCCTTGTCAGCGCGGTGTATTGTGGATGATTTTGCAAAACGGGCGATCAATTGTAGTGTTTGCAGAAGGCAACAACCGAACAACTTTTGCGCTGTCCGGCGGGCGCGACCGCCAACCTGATCCTGAAGATTATTATCTCGGTATAGACACGTTTCGTATGATCTATAGCGGGAAGGAAACAGTCGATAACGGGATGGAAGGCGAATGTCACTTTAATCTAAACGAAGACGGAACTAAGTATTATTACATCAAATGCCTGATATATAATCGTAGAATTGGAACGATATTTCACTTTGACCTTAATAACGTAACTGACTTCAACATAAAGAACTTTTAAAAGGCAACGCTCAATGGTGCAAAGCCCTGGCCGGGATGGGCAGGCATACGACTTTTGCGAAGCATGCAAGGCGCGGCGCGATGTCTTTGGGGCCGGCCTTGAGGCTTTCGGCTACATGGAGCAGCGGCATCGGCCGAGGCCACCGTACGGCGCTCTGCCCGAATCGTAACGGCCGCCGGCATCGCGCGGGTTAAGGCGCGCCTCCCTCGGGATCGAGCCTGCCGCCGACAGCATGGTTTGGTCGCGGTGCGGCGGCGGCTGAACGCGCGCCCAGTCATCGCCTCGCCCGCGAGACGAACCCGCCATAAGGCTTGAGCGACAGCGCGGCGATCGCCTCGTCGATCCTCGCCCAACCTGCCAGGTGCGATGCGGGGGCGAGAGGGTCGTCGCACTGATATCACCTCCGCTGAATGATCGAAGAGATCGCTCCTGCCGATGAGGCGACCCCGGCGGATGCTGGTAGCTATGTGGTATCTCACCCGGTTTGGCGATCTGTCGCCTCGCCATAAGTTGTTGAAATATATGGTGCTGCAAGAGAGGATTGAAC
>PLTD01000116.1 GCA_003165335.1 Rhodospirillales bacterium
CGATCGCGATCCGCTGGCGCTGGCCACCCGACAGACGGATGCCCCTCTCGCCCAGAAATGTGCCATATCCGTCGGTCAGGGCCTCGATGAATCCGGAAGCATTAGCCGCCGCAGCCGCCGCACGCACTTCGGCGTCGCTCGCCTCCGGCCGGCCATAGCGGATATTTTCCATCGCGGTGGACGAGAAAATCACCGGGTCCTGGGAAACGATTGCGATTCGGGCACGAAGCGCCGAGGGGTCGCAGTCCCGCACATCGACACCGTCCATACGCACGACACCCTGCTGGGGGTCAAAGAACCTCAGCAACAGCTGGAACACGGTCGTTTTGCCCGCACCGCTGGGCCCGACCAGCGCGACCGTGTCGCCCGGCTCCGCGGCCAGGCTGAATCCGATCAGCGCCGGCGTATCGAGGCGGGTCGGGTAGCGGAATTCGACATCGTCAAACTGAATGGCGCCTCGGGCCGGGGGCAAGGTGACCGGCATTACGGGCGGGGCGATTGCCGGTTTCACATCCATCAATCCCTGGATTCGGTCGATCGCCGCCGAACCGCGCTGGAGCTCAGCCATAATCTCGCTGATCGAACCCACGGCACCCGCCACCACGGTCGCATAGAAGACGAAAGCGGCCAGATCGCCGCCGGACATGCGGCCCGCGAAAACCTGCCGCCCGCCGACCCACAGGATAATGCCGATCGCCGCGAACACGACCAGCATGACAAAAGCGGTCAGCATCGCCCGCACCCGGGCGTAGTCGATCGATGTGTGGAAGGTCCGCTCGGCCGACTGGGCGAATTCGCGCCTAGCCGTCGGCTCGCGACAAAATGCCTGGACCGTAGCGATGGCGTTCAGCATCTCGGAGACATAGGCCCCGATATCGGCCACCCGGTCTCGGGTCGTGCGCGACAAGACCCGCACCCGCCGCCCGAAGATGATGATCGAGCCGACTACGATCGGCACGACGATGAGCACCAGGCCGGTCAGTTTCGGGCTGGTATAGAACAACAGCGTCAGGCCGCCGATCATGGTCAGAAACTGCCGCAGGGCAATTGGGGCCGATGTCGTGACGACACTCTGCAGCAAGGTCGTGTCGGCGGTTATCCGTGAGACGACCGCGCCTGTCTTTGCCGTCTCATAGAAGGCGAGATCCAGGCTCAACATATGTTTGAACAGGGCCTTTCGCAGATCGGCCACCAGCCGTTCGCCCAGCCAGGTGCTGAGATACATGCGCAAATAGGCAGCCAGGGCCATTATCGACACCGCGCCCAGCATGAACAGCAACGCGCGATCGAGAAAGGCAGGATTCCCTTCGGAAAAGCCGCGATTGACCAGCTCGCGCAGGACCCAGCCAAGAACCAGCGTACTGACCGCCGCCATGACCAGCGCCATGCCGGTTGCAGCGATCCGCCAGCCATGCCGCCTGAAATAAGGCCACAGGCGCAGCAACGGCTTCAGATCGCGCTGACGCGCGTCGCTGGCCACGCCGGTGGCTGGGTCGACTTGGCCGGCCGAGGTCTGGCTCGCCGGACGTCGTGGATTGAACATGAAGACTCACCCTTGGCGGCGGATCTTCGCCTGATCCGCACCTGGGCCAAATGTTGCAGCGATCCACACCAAGTCAACCGGGCGCAGCGCCGCAGGCCATTCTGACGTCATTCGTTACCGGCCGGAGTTGCGCTCCCGCCATTAAACAAGTATACGCACCGGCTTCGAGAAGAGAGCCGCGCCATGAAAAAAGATATCCATCCCGACTATCACACCATCAACGTGGTGCTGACCGATGGGAGCAGTTTCCAGACCCGTAGCACCTATGGGAAAGAGGGCGACACGATTCGCCTCGATGTGGATCCGCGCACCCATCCGGCCTGGACCGGCGGCGCGGGCAAAATGCTCGACACGGGCGGCCAGTTGGCCCGCTTCAACAAGCGCTTCCAGGGCTTTGGCCTGAAGAAAGACAACGGATAATCGATTTCGGCCTCCGGGCCGGTCGAACGTTGCAGTTTAGCGCCGCCGGATCGCAAGGTTCGGCGGTTTTTGCTGTCCAGTCCGTGCAGCAGGGGTCTTGAATCCGCGTTTTCGGCTATCCATCTTCAGCGTGTGGCGGTGCCCATCGGGGCCGTCATTTCACCTGGGTCCGGCCATTGTGGTGGGCCCGTTCGGTATCGCTTCAAGGAGGATATCCATGCGTACTTACGATCTTTCGCCCTTATTCCGTTCGTCCATCGGTTTCGACCGGGTCAGCCGGCTGCTCGAGGCCTCTCAGACCAGCGAAGCCGTTACCTATCCGCCCTATAATATCGAAAAGCTCGGCGAAAACGCCTACCGCATTACCATGGCGGTCGCCGGTTTCGGCGAGGGCGACGTCGATATCACCGTTCAGGACAATGCGCTGACCGTCACGGGCAAGGCTCAGCCTGAGCCTGAGGGTACCGAGTATCTGCATCGCGGCATCGCCGGGCGCGCTTTCGAGCGCCGTTTCCAGCTTGCCGATCATGTCGAGGTCGAAGGCGCCCGTCTGGTGAACGGCCTGCTTCATGTCGAGTTGGTCCGGCGCATCCCCGAGACGCTGAAGCCCCGTAAGATCGAGATCAAGGCGGCCACCAGCCAGCCGACGATCGAACAGAAGAAAGCCGCCTAATCAGGCTGTCTTCCAATGATACGGCGCTCCTTAGGGGGCGCCGTTTTTTTATGGGCCGCGCTTTTTAAATAGCGCGTCCATCGCCGCCATATGGGTCTGCTTGGCTTTGATCGCAGCCTCTACCCGCACGATTTCAGCCTGCAGTACCTCTACATATTCCTTCAGATCGCCGACCGACATATCGTCCAGCGGCTTGGGCTTCTTGGTCTGCTTCTGCGGTTCCAGATCCTCGAACATGGGGTTTGCCCTCCCTATTTCCTGGGCGGCAGCACGACGCTGGCCACCGCCTCGCTGCGCGGCATATGGGCAGTGCGCCGCAAAGCCTCGTCCTGATTAGCCTTGCCGCCGACAACCCAGACCGGCCCGTCGGCGATGTGGTTGATCCCCTCCTCCGCAACATCCTCGGGGTCTTCGGCGGCGCTGATGTCCCAACCCAGACGCACCATCGCAGGGGTCGCCGTGAAGCTGATGTTGAGATGCAGCACATCGACCCCGAATGGTTTCAGTTCGAACCAGATCGCCTCGCTGAATATTCGGCTGAAGGCCTTGGACGCGGAATAATGCGCGATCATGGGGGAGCCGACGTTACCGGCAAGCGAGCCCACCAACACGATCCCGCCCCTGCCCCGCGCTTTCATCGGGCCGGCGAAATGATGCGTAAACTCCATCTGCCCGTCGACATTCATTGCCACGACCTTGCGCGCCAATTCGAGGTCGATGTCCGGAAAGACGCCCCGCGTCAGATTCGCCCCGGCCATATAGAGGAGGAATCCGACCTCCAACCCGTCGGTGGTCGCCCGCACGGCAGCCAAGGCCTCCCGCGGTTTGCTGACGTCGGTGGACAGAGTGACGACCTCGACACCTAGCTTGCGGATTTGCGCCGCCGCCTCTTCAAGCGGCTCGGGCTTGCGCGCAACCAGAACAAGGTTGAGGCCGCGCTCGGCCAGCTTGCGCGCAAAGGCAGAGCCGATGCCCTCGGATCCGCCGACGACCAGAGCCCAGGGGCCGTATTTATCCTTGAAACTCGCTGTCATCACTCGATCCCCGATCTCAGCAGTTGGCGCGGTTCTTCGCCGCCGTTCAGCACCCGGTTGACCCGCTTCTTGACCCGCCAACCATCAGGTGTGCGCACGAATTCCCAGCGATTGGCCCCGACGCGCCAGACCCGGAAATTATCGCCGTCGCGACGATACAGACGGGAATAGGAGGTGGCGACAGCCGTGTCGCCGTTCAGCACGATATGGGGCAGGCCGATCACATGGCCCGCGCCGCCATGAATAATCTCCTGATGATAGGGGCCGCGCACCATATCGGCGACGGCTGACCGGCTGTAGGCGGCGCCAGCAGCGCCTTCCTTGACCGGCGCACCATCCGCAGGTTTTGGCCCGCCGCCCCAATCATAGACGCCATCTTCGACCCAAAGAGCCGCTGTCGCCTCGGCGTCACCGCTGTCCACGAGCGGACCGTAGGCGCTCATCAACTGGTACAGGGCGACCTGGTCCTCCAGGTCCTTAAGACGGGTCTCCAGTGCGGCAAGCCGCTTGTCGGTATCGCTCATCTCAGGTCAGCCTTGCCAGAGCACTGCGATCGAACGGGGCAAGCGGTGCATTGGCACGGACTCGATCGCTCCAGGCCGGATCGCCCAACATGCCACGGCCGACGAGTATCAGATCGAACTCTCTGTCCCCGAAACGCTCCAGCACCCGGCCCAGATTATCGAAAGACTTGGTCTCGCCCCCGGCGAACATCTCCTCCAGCCGGTTGTTGAGGCCGATGCCGCCTACCGTGCTGCTGAGCTTGCCGGTCAGTTTCTTGGCCCAGCCCGCAAGGTTCAGATCCGAGCCCTCGAAGGCGGGCGTATCGAAACCCCGGATACTGGCGTCCAGAATATCGACCCCGGCATCGGCCAGCGCATTGAGGATCACGCCCAGTTCTTCGGGCGTTTGTCCGAGGCGTGCATAATAATCCTGCTGCTTGTGCTGGCTGAAACGGAACATGATGGGCTTATGCGGCCCGATCTCGCGCCTGATGGCGCGCACCAGTTCGGCCCCGAATTCGGCCCGCTGTTTCAATCCGCCGCCGTAGCGGTCGGTGCGCCGGTTGGTTTCGTGCCAGAAAAACGAGTCGATCAGATAACCGTGCCCTCCGTGAAGCGCGATGCCGTCGAACCCCACGCTGATTGCGTTCTTAGCCGCGCGGGCGTAGGCGGCGACAACATCAGCAATCTCCTCCTCTGTCATCGGTCGGGTGGGCGCAATGACGCTGTCGATATAATCCTGCGGCAGGGAATGATGGCCGACCGGACCCCACAGGCCGGATGGTCTGCGTCCCGGGACGTCCGGCCGCGCGGATTTGCGCGCATCGCGCAGTACGCCTTGATGCCAAAGCTGCGGGAATATCCGCCCACCGGCGGCGTGAACCTCGTCCACCACCCGTTTCCAGCCAGCCAACGCTGCCTCGCCGTACATGACCGGGATGGCCGTGCTATCCAGCGCCGCATTATCCTCGATCCCGGTGCCTTCGGTGACGATGAGGCCCGCGCCCCCTTCGGCGCGGCGGCGGTAATAGGCCGCGACATCGTCGCCCGGCACCCCCGCAGGCGAAAACTGCCGGGTCATCGGCGCCATCACGATGCGGTTCTTCAGTGTCAAATCCCCCACGGTTAGGGGGGTAAACAGCGCGCCGTATTTGTTTTCGGACATGAATGAAGGCCTATTTGTCGTAATAGGATTGAAAGTCGGGCGTGGAATCCACGCGCAGGCGGGTCAGCACCCGGGTCTTGATGAACCAGGCCTCATCGATCTTTTCATAGGTCTCGTGATAATGGCCCCAGCCGTGGAGATGCTCCTCCCTATCGCCGTTTTGCCACCACAACAGATCCTCCATCGCCCAGGTGCCTTTTGCCGTCGTGGGCGACGTGATCTCGATCTCGGGCATATGTGCGTGATGCACGGTCGTGACCTTCACCTTTCCGTCGACCACCTTTTGGATCATCGCCAGGATCTGATCCTTCCCGCGCGCGACCGATCCGGATGGTCGGTGCTGTTCCGGCAGGGTGGCAAAGGAATCCAAGGTCGCCTCGGGTGCGTGGCAGGTGTCGTAGAGCACCCAGTCTTTGGTATCCATCGCTCGAATTCGCCGCGCGAACAGCGTTTTTATCTCTTCGATGGCGAGCAGCCGTTCAACGTCTGTCATTTGCTTCCCGTCAAGTTTATGGGTGCTAATCTGCGTTCAAGCGAATGAATGCGCAATCAGGTTTGAGGGAATGATGGCCGAATCAGTGCCGCCCACGATGACAGTCATCGAAATCAGCCAGCCGGGCGGACCGCAGGTTCTGAAGCCGGTTCAACGCCCCGTGCCGCAAGCGGCGACCGGCGAAATTCTGATTCGCGTATCGGCAGCCGGCGTAAACCGCCCCGACCTGCTGCAACGCCAGGGCAACTATCCGCCGCCGCCGGGCGCCAGCGACATTCCCGGGCTTGAAGTCGCAGGCCGTATCGCCGCGCTGGGTGAGGGCGTGACGGGCTTTGCGGTCGGCGACGCGGTCTGCGCCCTGCTGGCCGGCGGCGGCTACGCGGAATATGCCGCGGTGCCGGCTGTGCAATGCCTGCCGCTCCCTGCCGGACTATCGATGATCGAGGCCGCCGCCCTGCCCGAGACGTTGTTTACCTGCTGGACCAACCTGATCGACGGCGGGCATCTGGCTGCGGGTCAGACGGTTCTGATCCATGGCGGCTCGTCGGGGATCGGCACCACCGGCATCCAACTCGCCAAGGCGCTTGGCGCGCGCGTCTTCGTGACCGCCGGCTCAGCCGAGAAATGCGCCGCCTGCCGGGCGCTCGGCGCCGATTTGGCGATCGACTACAAGACCGACGATTTTGTAAAGGCAGTCAAGAATGCGACTGACGGCAAGGGTGTCGATGTCGTTCTGGATATGGTTGGGGGCGACTATGTTCGCCGCAATATCGAAATCATGGCTCAGGGCGGGCGGCATGTGAGCATCGCAAGCCTAGCCGGTGCGGAAGCGACGATCCCGATCTTTCGGATCATGCAAAAGCGGCTGATCCTGACCGGATCGACTCTGCGCGCTCGTAGCGCGGGGGAAAAAGGCGCCATCGCGGCGCGGCTTTACGAGACTGTCTGGCCGATGATTGCGGCGGGAAGACTGAAGCCGCTGATCCACGCGACTTACCCGCTGGTGCAGGCCGGCGAGGCGCATCGTGCGCTCGAAGCCGGCGATCATATTGGAAAGATCGTGCTCACAATCGATTAAGCGATCGAAAATGTTAAAAAACGCTGGAAAAATTCACAATGAGCCGCCAGATGTGGCATAGCTGCGCCGTTCAATTGGGCAGAGCAGCCTTTCACCCACAAGATTGGCCCCAAATCGGGCAAGGCGAACCACGCCAGCCAAAAGGAAGACCAAGGAAGTATTATGGCTAATCCGTTGATGCCGAAAGCAACTGCCGTATGGCTGGTTGAGAATACCAGTCTTACGTTCGACCAGATCGCCGATTTTTGCGGCTTGCATCGTCTGGAGATTCAAGGCATCGCCGATGACGAGGTCGCTATCGGTATGGTCGGCCTCGACCCGGTTGCCGGCGGACAGGTGACACAGGAAGAGATCGAACGCTGCGAGAAGGACCCGGCCACCCGGCTGGTGCTCGTTACCAAGGACTTGCCGGCGCCGAGCAAACGCGGCAAAGGCCCGCGCTATACGCCCGTGACCAAGCGCGGCGATAAGCCTGATGCGATTGCCTGGCTGCTGAAAAGCGCGCCCAACCTGTCGGACACCCAGATCGGCAAGCTGATCGGCACGACCAAAACGACAATATTGGCGGTTCGCACCCGCACGCACGAGACCAGTTCGACGATCAAACCGCGCAGTCCGGTAATGCTGGGCCTGTGCACTCAACCCGAACTGGACGACGCCATGGCGCGCGCGCGCAAGCGCACCGGCAAGCCGGACCCCGAACCGGCGATCTATGAAGGCGACGTCGCTTAAGGCTGAACATGGAAGCGGCGCCATTCGGCGCCGCTGGGATCATGATGTGATTGATATCGTGACGGTCACGATATCAATGGGTTGAGACGCTCTATCTCTTCCTTCAGTCGCAATTTTTCATATTTCAACTTTTTGATCGCGATCGTATCCGGCGCCGGTCTGTGCTGCTCGTGGTCGAGAGTCCGATCGATATTGGCATGCTTAGAGCGAAGCGTTGAAACATGAGACTCAAGAGACATGAGACACCTCAATGTTGACGTCACGGCGGGTCGAAAACCTCCCGTCTGATTGAGACGATATCACTCTGAGGATCGCTGAATAGTCTTGAAAATGGGATTCTTTGACCCACCCCTTATGATTTTTTCTCAGTCTCCGAGGCAG
Organism: Rhodospirillales bacterium; assembly: GCA_003165335.1. Classification (GTDB taxonomy): domain Bacteria; phylum Pseudomonadota; class Alphaproteobacteria; order BOG-932; family Roseiterribacteraceae; genus BOG-932. The sequence continues at coordinate 8,023 of PLTD01000116.1, forward strand.
ATTCCCAGCGCCCGTGCGGTCCGAACCAAGCCGCTGTTGATATCCACGGCTTGATATCTGGCGATGGCGTCGGCCAGCGGTACGTCGATCACCCGGCGATTCTGCCAGGCCACCATGCGATCGAACTTATGCTCGGCGATCAGATCGACCGCATGGACCCCGAAGGCCGTGCCGATGAGGCGATCCTGTGCCGACGGCGGGCTGCCGCGCTGAACATGGCCAAGCACAGTGACCCGCGTTTCGGCGCCCGTAGCGTCTGCAATCAGGTCCGCCAGATACTGACCGATGCCGCCCAATCGGCGCGCGCCGCCGCGATGTTCGACCTTAAGCACCTTGCCTTCGACCGTGCGGACCGCCTCGGAAACGACAACCAGTGCGGAATTTCGGCCCTGCGCCCGCAGTGCCTCGATCTTCTGTGCGACCTTGCCAAGGTTGTAGGGAATTTCGGGCAACAGAATGACGTCGGCGCCGCCGGAAATACCTGCATGAAGCGCAATATGGCCCGCGTCGCGCCCCATCACCTCAAGCACCATCACGCGGGCGTGGCTGGCGGCCGTGGGCTGGAGTCGATCGAGCGCCTCGGTCGCAACCGAGACGGCCGTGTCGAATCCGACTGAGGTTTCGGTAAGCCCGATGTCATTGTCGATCGTCTTGGGAACGCCCACGAGGGCTATACGCCCCTGCTGGGCCAGACGACGCAAAATAGCGAAAGAACCGTCGCCGCCTATGCCGATCACCGCGTCCAGGCCAAGCTCGCGGACGCCCGCTATAATCTCAGCCGATCGGTCCTTGACGCCGCGGCCGGGCCCCAGCGGAAAGGCAAACGGGTTGCCCTTGTTGGTGGTACCCAGAATCGTGCCGCCCAAACGCAACATATTGCCGTCGACCGCGGAAAGATCGAGCTCGCTATAGCGTAAAGGTCGGTCCAGCAGCCCCATCGTGCCGTCACGAATGCCCAGTACACGCCATCCATAGTGATGCGCTCGGTGGACCACTGCGCGAATCACGGCATTCAAGCCGGCGCAATCGCCGCCGCTGGTCAGAATGCCTATGGTTTTGGCCGTCATAATTTCATCCGCACGACTCTAAATGCGCTTTATTCGCATAACGCCGCATTCCCGCACGGTTCAACAGCTTTGACCAGTACCCCGGCAGGGCGCCCATATCTTTCTTGCGCCTCAAACCGCTTGACGCAACACAGTGTCGCGCCATATCTTGGGAAATAGTTCTAAACGACCAGTGCTGTGAGCGCGCGCGAGCGTCGGCAGCGACGGCCGGGGTAAAGCCCGAGAAGGGGATTGTTATGTTCGATAAGCTGATTGATGAATCGGTCGGGTTGCCCGAGATTCAACACCTTCTCAAGGATTGGTCCGGCGGAATCATCGTATTCGTCGTGCTGCTTCTGGCGGTCGAGCTGTTGCTGCGCACCTTCGAATGGTGGACCGCAAGGCAGGAAGGCAGGGAACGCGACCTTCTGCCCAAGGACGCGATCGCCAATCTGCTGACCACGTCGATCTATAACCTGACGCTGCGCGGTTTCGGCGCCGGCGCGATGATCGGCCTCGCCTTTTTGGGCTATCAGCACAGCCACTGGCGCATCCCGCTCAACTGGTGGACTTTGCCCGCCTATGTTCTCGCCGCCGAGTTCTGGTCCTATTTCTTCCACCGCATGATGCATGAGATGCGGGTTTTCTGGGCCGATCACTCTGTGCATCACAGTTCCGAAGAATTCGACTTCACGACGGCCCAACGCTTCCACCTGCTCGAGTGGGTGCCGAAATTGATCGTATTCCCGCTTCTGGCGATGATCGGCTTTCACCCGGGCGTGCTGTTTCTCTTCACGATCTTGGCCGGGATTCAGTTGATCTGCCACACGGCGCGGTTCGGCCGCTGGGGCTGGTGGGATATTTATTTCGTCTCCCCGACCATTCATGGCGTCCACCATGCCCGCAACCCGATCTACATGGATCGCAATTTGGGCGGCGCACTGAATGTTTGGGACCATATTTTCGGGACCTATCAGAACGCGACCGACGAAAAGCTGGTCTACGGCATCACCCATGCGGTGAAATCCAACAACCCCTTCAAGGTGCTGTTCTGGGAATATGGCTTCCTGGGCCGCGACTTCTGGCATGCGCCGACCTGGAAAGATAAGGTCGTCGTTCTGTTCGGACGTCCGGGCGAGACTTTCGAGGTTCCGCCAAAGGGCGCGGCGCATGGCGATTCCGCCCCGGTCACCACGACTGCGGATGCATTACCGGTCGACGCCGTCCCGGCCTGAACCAAACCCGGCTTTTCAGACAGCCCCTCTCCTTTCAGGTAGTGCCGTGAATTTCGATTATTATACCGTGCTGTCCGTTATCGGCGCTCTGACGCTGTTGGCGACTCTTAAACTGACGCTGACCGGTCGGGTGACGATCGGCCCGCAGAAAAAGAATTTCATCCTGTTCCATCCGATCTGGCTGGGCGCGCTGGTGGTGATGGTGCCCTATGTCATCGGCGAATATCTGAAAGGCACGATCTCACCCTGGCCTGTCGCCGCCTTCACCGCGGCGCAGGACAAGGCCGGACTTTGGGCCGGTGTACTTGCTGGCATCTCGACGACGACTGTCGATCTGTGGCTTTTCTGGACCACGGCGACGGCCTTGCTGACATTTACCCAACCGATGGCGACGGCCTATGAGCCGATTCCCAAATCGATGCATAAATATTTCCACCTCGTGAACCTGCTCGCGGGCGCCTATGTGATCTACAAGGCGCTCAATGGCCATGCCGCCTGAAGGATTGATTGTGACCAGCGAGCCCAAATCGACCCCCGCCCCGTTCCAGCCCAATGACCGGCGCTGGCTGAAGCGGTTTAACGCCATTGAAATTCTGGGTGTGCTGGTTGGGCTTGCCGCCTGCTCCACCGGGACGATCGGCACGATCATCGGCGTGCCTGTGATTTTGGCGGCGCTCTATAGCGCTTTCTTCATTCCGCCTAAGATCAATCGCGGGCTTTATATCGGCAAATGCCCACATTGCGGCGCCGAAATGTCGGCAACGCATTATCAAACGGAAGTGGATTGCCCGAGCTGTGGCCGGGACGTGGCCGTGCGGGACAGCCGTTTTGTAGCCATTACGAAACCAGGGGCATCCAAGGCCGCCTGACCGGAACGCAGGGGTCTTCTTTAGGCAGACCCGACGCCGCTCAAGGCCTTAATCTTCTGTCCGCAGCGGCGCTGCCATTCCACGCCGACATAGGCGGCAAGGCCGGCCGCGACCTGATACACGGGCTTCCAGCCTTCGCCGAACCCATAGACCAGCGTGCCGAATGCGACGACCGCGAAAACGATCGCCAGAGTACGTGTCGTTTTTACACGTGCCAACGCGTTGTCGTTCGATTGTGATTGTGCCGTCATCCCCGGTCTCCACAGCTTTTTCGTCAACAGACATTGACGTCTCGCATGATGCATCACATTGTGCCATCATAGTCAAGGCTTCACCTTGGCAGGCTGCGGCACCAGCCGCATCATGACATGAATCAAAGAGGCGAAGCCGTATCAATTTTATAACGGCAACGGGCCAATAACACTCAGGACGAAAAATGGCGGGGCAAGTGGACGTAGCAAAATCGACCGAGGCGAAATTCGTACCGGAAGATCGCAAGGGGCTGCACAAGCCCAATTCCATCGAGTGGATGCTGATGGTGACGGGTATCGCCATTTGCGGCATCGGCTCTTGGGCGATCTTGGTCGGGCTGGCGATCTTTTTCGCCTCATTCTACAGCGGCTTTTTCATCCGACCGCCGATCAACCGTGGACTTTATTTCGGCTCCTGCCCGCATTGCGGCGCTTTGATGTCGGCGACCCATTATCAGGAAAAGCTGGATTGCCCGAGCTGCCAAGGCATGGTGCGCATCCATAACGGGCGTTACGAGGCGATTTAAGGCACAGCAAAGGCGCCCGCCTGTGTGACATATGTTTCCCGATCGGGCGCTTTTGTGCTATTTCGTCGTCAGTTCCGTGCATGGGAAATGGCTTTTACTAAATGAGCGAAGAGGATGTGCTGCGTCGTAAGCTCGACGAGCTTAAGACTGAGCACCGCGACCTCGACGATGTCATCGACCGTCTCGCTCACCAATTTCCCTATGACCAACTGAAACTGCAGCGACTGAAGAAGCGAAAGCTCGTGCTTAAAGATTTGATTGCCAGATGTGAGAGTCAGCTCCTGCCGGATATCATCGCCTGATGACATCCGACATCAGCCATAACCAACCGGGCAGCCCGCTGGTCGGCATCATCATGGGCAGCCAGAGCGATTGGGCTACGATGCGCCACGCAGCCGAGTTGCTGGAGCAGTTCGGTGTGCCGCATGAGCGCCGGATCATTTCCGCCCATCGCACGCCCGACCGTATGGTCGAATATGCCAAATCTGCCAAGACGCGGGGTCTTAAGGTGATCGTCGCCGGCGCCGGCGGCGCGGCCCATCTCCCCGGTATGGTGGCGGCGCTGACCAGCCTGCCGGTATTGGGCGTGCCGATCGAATCTAAAAGCCTGTCGGGGCTCGATTCTCTGCTGTCCATCGTGCAGATGCCCGGCGGAATTCCCGTCGGCACATTGGCGATCGGGATTCCCGGCGCGAAGAATGCGGGGCTGCTGGCCACCGCGATCATTGCCCTCAACGACGCGGCTGTGGCTGAAAAACTGGAAGCTTGGCGCCGTGCCCAGACCGACGCGGTTAACGAAAGCCCGACCGACCAATCACCATGAAGCGGAGCAATTCATCAGGGTCCGGAGGGGAACCGCTTCCTCCCGGCAGCACGATCGGTATTCTCGGCGGCGGACAGTTGGGCCGTATGACCGCGATGGCGGCTGCGCGGCTGGGCTATCGGGTCCATGTCTTTACACCTGAGGCCGACGGTCCCTGCGCCCAGGTTGCAGCCGCGCAGACCGTCGCCGCCTATGACGATTTCGCCGCCCTGTCGGCCTTCGCCGATGCGGTCGATGTAGTAACGCTCGAATTCGAGAACGTCCCGTTGGCGACTGCCGATTTCTTAAGCCAACGCCGGCCGTTCTACCCATCCCCCGCCTGCCTGGCTGTCACCCAGGTGCGCACCGCGGAAAAGAGCGAGGTCAACAAGCTGGGCTTTGCGACCGCGCGCTGGGCGCCAGTACACAGCGCCGACGCGCTTGAACATGCCCTGGCGATTATCGGCGGATCGGCTGTGCTGAAGACCAATCGCTTCGGTTATGACGGCAAGGGCCAGGTCAAGATCGGCCCGGGCGACGACGCGGCGGCGGCCTGGGCCAGCCTGAAAACCGACGATGCGATCCTGGAAGGCTTCGTCGACTTCGTGCGCGAGATTTCGGTGGTGCTGGTCCGTGGGCAGAACGGCCTGATCGAGGCCTATCCCGCGGTCGAGAACCGGCATCGCGATCATATCTTGTCCGAGACGATCGTGCCTGCCGCCATATCCCGCTCGCTGGCGGCTGAGGCTGAGAGGATGGCCGCTTCGATCGCCGGCGATATGGATTATGTCGGCGTGCTGGCGGTGGAGATGTTCGAGACGCGCGATGGGCGGCTGCTGGTCAATGAGCTTGCTCCTCGGCCGCATAACTCCGGACATTGGACGATCGAAGGTTCAACCACCAGCCAGTTCGAACAGCTCGTCCGCGCCATATGCGGCTTGCCGTTGGGCTCCGTCGATTGGCGTCCGTCCCGGATGATCAATCTCATCGGCGACGATGCACTGAGTTGGCAGGACTATGTCGCCGACCCGGCGGCCCATTTGCATCTTTACGGCAAGCCTGAGATCAGGCCGGGCCGCAAAATGGGCCACGTGACCTGGGTCTTGCCGGCACCATAACAACAGCGCGGCCGGCATTGCCGTAACGCAAAGAGGGGATTTTATCGTTGACCACAGCATCGCGTTTTGAAGGCAAGACTGTCATCGTGACCGGTGCGGCATCGGGCATCGGCCGGGCCGCACTGATCAGGCTGGTGTCGGAAGGCGCCATCGCGCTGGCGGTCGATCTGAACGAGGCCGGGCTGGCCGAAACCCAGGCTGCAGCAACATCTGCCGCCTGCCACGGCGGCAGAATTTCGGTCACCGTCGCCTCGATATCCGATGAGGCCGACGTTAAGCGGGCCGTTGCCGACTTCGTTGAGCGCGAGGGAAAGCTGGACGTGCTGGTCAATATGGCCGGCATATTGCGCTCGACCCACACCCAAGAGACGACGCTCGAGCAATTCATGCTGCTGATCCAGGTCAATCTGGTCGGCACGTTCCTGTTTTGCCGCGAGGCGCTGCCGCATCTGCTGGAGACCAAGGGCAATATCGTCAATGCCTCCTCGACCTCGGTGGAATATGGGCACCCCTATATGGCGGCTTATTCCGCCAGCAAGGGCGCCGTCGCCGCGATGACCCACTCTCTGGCCTGGGAGTATATGCGGCGCGGCGTACGGGTGAACGCGGTGGCGCCGGGGGGCATCGTGACACCGCTGGTAATCGCGACGCCCGCCGGCTTTCCTGAAGGCGTCGATCGCAGCCTGTTCCTGCATATGACCCCGCCCGACCAGAAATTCGGCATGCCCGACAATGTTGCCGGCGTCATCGCCATGCTGGCCTCATCCGACGGCGCCCATATCAACGGCGAAATCATCCGCATCGACGGCGGCGTGCATAGCTAAAAGGGGCAGCAAGGCAAGTTGCCCACCGCATTCTCTGTGCTACAACGCCGCCATTGCGATTTCAGCATTCAGGATTATCGAGATGAGTAACGCCGGCTTCCGCATCGAAAGCGACACCATGGGCAAGGTGGAGGTTCCCGCCGACCGTTATTGGGGCGCACAGACCCAGCGGTCGCTGCAGAACTTCAAGATCGGCGGGGAGCGTATGCCGCCGGCTTTGGTGCGCGCCCTGGGCATCCAGAAACGCGCCTCGGCACAGGCCAATATCGCCCTTGGCGCATTGGATGCGAAGATCGGCGCGGCGATCGTGCAAGCCGCGACGGAAGTGATCGACGGCAAAATGGCCAACGAGTTTCCGCTGGTCGTCTGGCAGACCGGGTCCGGCACCCAGACCAACATGAACGCCAACGAAGTCATCTCGAACCGCGCAATCGAGCTGCTGGGCGGGGAGATGGGGTCAAAAAAGCCGGTCCATCCTAACGACCATGTCAATATGGGCCAGTCGTCGAACGACAGTTTCCCGGCCGCGATGCATATCGCTGCGGTCGAGGAGATCGAGCGGCGGCTGCTGCCGGCTCTGGAACTGTTGCATGGCGCGCTGCAGGCCAAATCCGATGAATTCAGCCATATCGTCAAGATCGGCCGCACCCATCTGCAGGACGCGACGCCGCTGACGCTCGGCCAGGAATTCTCAGGCTATGCAACTCAGGCCAAATACAGCATCGCACGCGTGAAGGGCGCCCTGCCCCGCCTGCTGCAACTGGCGCAGGGCGGCACCGCAGTCGGCACCGGGCTGAATGCGCGTATCGGCTTTGCAGAGAAGTTCGCCGAGGAGGTGGCCTCGATCACCGGCCTGCCGTTCGTTACCGCCGAGAACAAGTTCGAGGCGCTGGCCGCGCACGACGCGCTGGTCGAGGTATCGGGCGTGTTGAACACGCTGGCTGCGTCCTTCATGAAGATCGCCAATGACATCCGCCTGCTGGGCTCGGGACCGCGTTGCGGGATCGGTGAGTTGAACCTGCCTGAAAACGAACCTGGCTCATCCATCATGCCGGGCAAGGTCAACCCGACCCAGTCTGAGGCGATGACGATGGTTGCAGCCCAGGTGATGGGCAACCACGTGACTGTGACCATCGCGGGCGCGACCGGCCATTTCGAGCTCAACGTCTTCAAGCCGGTCATCATCTATAACGTGCTGCAATCGATCCGCCTGCTGGCCGATGCCGCCGATAGCTTTACCCGTAACTGCCTGGTCGGGATCACCGCCAACGAAGAACGGATCAACAAGCTGCTCTATGAAAGCCTGATGCTGGTTACAGCTCTCAACCCCCATATCGGCTATGACAACGCCGCCAAGGTGGCGAAGAAGGCCCATGCCGAAGGAACAACCCTGCTGCAGGCTGCCGAGGCGCTGAACCTGCTGACTGCGGAGCAATTCGCTGCCTGGGTGAAGCCGGAAGATATGATCGGCCCGTCATAGGAGGGTTAGCCCGCTGGCCTTGCGCAAATACTCTGTCCGCATCGCGGGCCACCCGACATCAATCAGCCTGGAGCCGGAATTTTGGGCTGCATTCGGGCGGGCGGCGGAAAAGCGCGGGACCAGCGTTAGCGCGCTGATCACGGCCATCGATGCAAAGCGCATCGACGGGCTGTCCAGCGCAATCCGTCTGTTCGTGCTGGCCGATCTGGAGGGGCGAGAAACCGCTATTTGATGACGGTTGCCTGATCGTCCTGGCGATAAACCACGCCGGCCTTCATCACGAATTTCACATGCTCCAGCTCGGCGACATTGGCCAGCGGGTCGCCCTGAACGGCGACGATGTCGGCATATTTGCCGGGAGCGATGGCGCCCAGGTCGTCACCCAGGTGGCCCAGCACTTTGGCTGCCGTCGCAGTCGCCGCCTGGATCGCCTGCATCGTTGTCATGCCCCACTCGACCATCTTGGCGAATTGCTTGCCGTTGTCGCCGTGGGGATAGACGCCGGCATCGGTGCCGAAGGTCATGATGACCCCGGCTTGCACCGCTTTCTTGAAGGTTTCGCGCTGGGCGCGGCCGATCGACCGCTCCTTCTCCAGGCTTTCGGGCAGGATGCCCATCTTGGCGCCCTCGCTGAGGATGAAGTCGTCGTTGTAGATATCCATGTCGAAGACTGCGCCCTTGGCCTTCGCCAGCGCGATGCCGTCTGCGTCGGCGAGGCTCGCATGTTCGATCGTATCGACACCGGCGCGGATCGCGTCGGCAATCCCCGAAGTGCCGTGTGCATGGGCGGCGACCTTGAGCCCCAACATATGGGCTTCATCGACCGCGGTCTTCATTTCGTCATAGGTCAGTTGCTGCCCGCCAACCGAATCGCCTTTGGACAGAACGCCCCCGGTGGCGCAGATCTTGATCAGGTCGGCGCCGTATTTATGGATCTCGCGCACTTTCTTGCGAACCTCTTCGACGCCGTCCGCAACGCTCTCACGCGTGTCGTGATAGCGTTCCGGCAGCAAATTTTCGTCGCAATGCCCGCCGGTCGCTCCGATAGGCGGGCCGGAGACGAAGAGGCGCGGTCCGATCGTTTCGCCGCTGTTGATTGAATCCCTGAGCGCCACATCCGCATAGCCGGCGGCCCCGACGTTGCGCAGCGTCGTGAACCCCGCCTGAAGCGTCTTGGCCGCGTTGGCGACGCCGCTGACCGCCTGCTGCGGCACCGACACAATCAGCGAACGCAAGCCCGCGCGATCGGGACGCGAGGTGATATGCGTGTGCATATCGATAAGACCGGGCAGGATGGTTTCCCCCGCGAGGTCGAGTTTGCGCGCGTCCGCCGGCGCGGCAAGGGTCGCAGCCGTGCCAACAGAGACGATGCGATCGTCCTTGATGATGACCGCCGGTGAAGTGACAGTCTTACCCCCCAGCCGGGTCGATCATGCGTCCCGCGGTCAGATAGATCGTCTCGGCTTGGGAACCGCTGAATGCGGTGCAGGTCAATAGGCCCAAGGCCATCGCGGTTATCGTCGATTTCATCAATCAATCTCCGCATCATGTTCAAGCCTGAAACTCGTGATAGGGTTTCAGTAAATTCGGCTGGTCGTCAATATGACGTCGGGCCCAATCGACAGACTGGAGCAGTTTTCGGTGAGCGAGATCGTCAATCTACGTCAGGCGCGCAAGCGGCTGGTCCGCGCGGCCCAGGAAGAAACGGCAGCCACCAACCGGGCCAAACACGGTCAGACCAAGGCCGAGCGCAACTTGAAGCAGGCGCAAGCCGATAAGCTGCGCAGGGTACTCGACGGCGCGAAACGCGAAGAGCCGATAGAATAAGAAAGGGCGGCCGAAGCCGCCCTTTCTATCTCAGTTACTGATGCGATCAGAATGTGTGCCGGAATATCCAGAACAGACTGCCCGACAGCGCGATGGCAACCGGCAAGGTCAGAACCCAAGCCATCGCCAGGTTTCTGACCGTACTCCATTGCAGACCCGAGCCGTTCGCCATCATCGTACCGGCGACGCCGGACGACAGGACGTGGGTGGTCGAGACCGGCAGGCCCAGGCCGTCGGCTGCACCGATCACCGACGCGGCGATCAATTCAGCTGCCGCGCCCTGACCATAGGTCAGATGCGACTTGCCGATTTTCTCGCCGACGGTGACGACGATACGCTTCCAGCCGATCATCGTGCCCATGCCCAGTGCAACCGCCACGGCGACCTTCACCCAGGTCGGGATGAACTTGGTCGCGTTGTCGATCTGCTTATGATAGGCGTCGATCGCCAGCTGGTCCTCAGCCGCCATCGCCGGCTTGCCGGCCTTTTTCATGATCCTCAGCGCCTCACCCGACAGATACATGTCGTTGCGGACGTTACCCACGGTTTCCGGCGGGATCTTCGAGATCGACTGATAGGCTGCCACTTGGTCGCGGATGTCCTTGGTCAGCGATTGAACTGCCGGGACCGTCTCCGGCGTCAAATCATGGGTGCGAACATAACGCGTCACCTCGGCACGAATATCGGCCGGGGCTGGCCCTTCCGCGTAGTGGCTGAGCATCGTCGAGGCGCGGTCGGACATAGCGACAAAGGTCTGGATCTGATCCTCGTGCATCGAGCGGTTGAGCGCATAGGCGGTCGGCACGGTGCCGATCAGTATCAGCATGATGAGACCCATGCCCTTTTGACCGTCGTTGGAGCCATGGAAGAAGCTGACCAGCGTGCAGGTAAGAACGAGCAGTCCGCGGATCGCGAACGGCGGCGGCTTGTTTCCGGTCGGCGCCTTATATAGCGCGGGAATGTGGATAAAGGTCTTCATCAGCCAGAGCAGTCCGCCGGCCAGCACGAAGCCGAAGAGCGGTGAGGCGAGCAGGGAATAGCCGATCTTCGTCGCCTGTCCCCAATCGACGCCGCTGGTGCCGTTTGGGCCGCCCATGAGCTGGTTCATCAGACCCACACCGATGACCGAGCCGATTAGCGTGTGCGAGCTCGATGCCGGCAGCCCCAGCCACCAGGTTCCAAGGTTCCAGATAATCGCCGCGATCAGCAACGCGAACACCATCGCGAAGCCGGCGCTGCTGCCGACCTGAAGGATCAGTTCGACCGGCAGTAGCGAGACGATCGTGAACGCGACCGCGCCGCTCGACGCAAGAACGCCGATCAGGTTCCAGGTTCCCGACCAGACCACTGCAAAATTGGCGGGTAGCGAGTGAGTGTAGATGACGGTGGCGACCGCGTTGGCGGTATCGTGAAAGCCGTTCACGAATTCAAAGCCGAGCGCGATGGAGAGAGCGATGCCGAGAAGAAGATAGGGGAGGACCGATGACGTGTGGACGACATCGAGGTCCGCAATCAGTTGGCTCGCCGCCCAGCCAGCCCCGGCCAGGATGACAACGGCAAGCAGAACATTCGTAATCTTACTGGATGAATTATCTAAAGGATGGGGCGCTACGTCGTGCAGCGTCGCGGTCGAATCGGTCATGGCAATCCTCTCGGCCGTATGGAAATGCGAGCGAGAGGTAGCAAACCCAACCCCTTCTGTCATCATTTAGTTTCATATTATTTGATCTATATATCATCTGTATATTATCTTTTATTCACCATATCCAGAGATCGTAGGATCCTATAGCGCTGACACAACTGATTGTGGACGCGGACCACTTTAACGGGTAGGCAGGTCGAGCCGCGGCCTGAGAGGCCGACCGTTCGGAGCCGGTATGAGCAATTTTTCCATGTCCGATCTACCGCCCGCCGCCAACAGCTTCCTCAGCCTGCTGATCGCCTTTATGCTTGGCACGCTGATCGGTCTGGAGCGGCAATACCGCCAGCGCACCGCCGGATTGCGCACCAACGTGCTGGTGGCAATTGGCGCGGCAGCTTTCGCCGACATGGGCATGCGACTGTTGGGACCGGAGGGTGCGACACGCATCATCTCCTACATCGTGTCAGGCATCGGCTTCTTGGGCGCAGGTGTCATCATGAAGGAGGGGGCACATGTCAGGGGCCTGAACACCGCAGCGACGCTCTGGAGCACGGCGGCAGTCGGCGCCTTCGCCGGGTCGGGCCTGCCGATAGAGGCAGCGATTCTGACCGTCTTCGTTCTGGCCGGAAATACGCTGCTGCGTCCCCTGGTGAACTACATAAACCGCCAACCGATGGACGAGGCGGTCACAGAGGCCATGTATCGCGTCCACGTCGTTACCGCGCCAGCCAATGTGGCGGCGGCGCGCGATCTGCTGTTCCTTGAACTGGAACGGGCGAATTATCCGATAAGGGAAATCGAGACATTGTCCGAAGGCGACGGGCCCGTCGAATTGGCCGCCATTCTGGTGCCGACCACCGCGGACCCGGACGAGTTGGACACAATCGTCGGCGAACTCAAAAAAGACCGCAAAATCGACAGCGCTACCTGGACGGTCAGTACGACCAATTGATCGGCTATCCGCGCAACCGCCCGGCCATCTCGATCACGCGCAGAGTTTCGTCCCATTTGACGAGCTTTGCGGCAGCGGCCGGTTTGACCCAGCAAACATCGTCCACATCGCTGGCGGCAAGCGCTTCGCCGCCGGTCCATTCGGCGGACACTTCAACCAAAGTATAGTGGAATTGCGGGTGCCCGTCCGCGTCGCGCAACACCGAATCGACGACGGTTACGATATTCGTCGGCCGAACGGTCAGGCCGGTTTCTTCAAAGACCTCACGGATGGCGGCCTCAAAGACGGTTTCTCCCACAGCCTGGGCCCCGCCGGGAATGCTCCACTCGCCTAGGCGAGGCGGTCGCCCCCGGCGAACCAGCAGAATTTCATCATCCTGCCAGACGACAACACCGACGCCGACCCACGGCCGATCGGGATATTCGCGCGGGTCGCGCGACGCCCCTCGATCCGTCAATACATGTGCTGCCCGCCGTTGATCGACAGGGTCGATCCGGTGATGAAGCCAGCATTATCGGACACCAGGAACCTGACACCGCGCGCGATTTCGTCGGCATGCCCGAGCCTGCCAACAGGTATGCGGGCGATGATCTTTTCCAACACGACCGGCGGGACTGCGCGGACCATGTCGGTATCGATATAACCCGGCGCGATTGCGTTCACGGTAATGCCGCGGGCAGCGCCTTCTTGCGCCAGCGCCTTGGTAAAGCCGTGAATGCCCGATTTTGCCGCAGCGTAATTTACCTGCCCATATTGCCCCATCTGTCCGTTGACCGAACCGATATTGACGATTCTGCCGAAACTGCGCTCGCGCATTCCGTCGAACACGGCATTGCACATATTGAAGCAGGAACTGAGATTCGTGCGGATGACCTCGATCCACTGATCATGCAGCATCTTGTGCATGGTGGCGTCGCGCGTAATGCCGGCATTGTTCACCAGAATATCTACCGGGCCCAACGACTCTTCGATTTTTTGCACGGCGGCGGCACAGGCTTTGAAGTCGCCTACATCCCATCTCCAGACCGGGATATTCGTCGCCGTTTTGAACGCCTCGGCCTTGGCTTCGTCTCCGCCGAAGCCGGCAGCAACCTTATAGCCGGCGTCGCGCAACCTGATCGATATAGCCTCGCCGATACCGCGCGTTCCGCCAGTTACGATCGCCACACGTTCGCTCATCGCCGCACTCCCCGTTTGCTCAGCCGGATCATAGAGGGGCGGCCGAGCAAGCTCCATATATCTCTTTGTGATTTTTTCCGCACCGTGGTCTGTTGCCTGCAGCAATCGCCGTGCTTGTACGGCGGAAAGGATCGGGGAAGATGTTAGCCGACAACACCGTTCTGATAACCGGGGCCTGGGAGGGTTTGGGCCGTGGAATCGCGCTGGCGGCCGGATCTGCGGGCGCAGCGGTCATTGTCAGCGCGCTCGACAGAGACCGCGCGGAGGATGTCGCCAGCGAAATCCGGGCGCGTGGCGGAAGGGCCGTGGGCATCGCCTGCGACGTTACGCAGCAAGCGGACCTGGCCGCGGCGGTCGGCGTTGCGCAGGCCGAATACGGCCGGCTGGATGCCTTTATCCACAATGCCAACGAATCGGGTTCGGCCGCGCGCGCGGTCGAGGACATAACTGACGATGACTGGGCTCCGGCGATCGCCGTCGGACTGCGGCCGATATTCCTCGCCGCGCATGTGGTCTTGCCTGCCCTGGTCGAATCGCAGGGCAGTATGATCGTGATGACCTCCCCGGCAGGAATCGACGGCACCGCGACCTTGCCGGTCTATTCCGCGGTGAAGGGTGCGCAGCGCGCCTTTGTGAAAAGCCTGGCGCGCGAATGGGGGCCGCGTGGTGTCAGGGTGAACGCCGTGTCGCCTTCGGCCGTCACGCCGGCGCTTGCAGCCTATCTCGAGCGCGAACCGCAAATGCGTACGCACATGATCGACCGCGCGGCGCTCCGCCGGATGGGTGACGCAGAAAAAGATATCGGGCGGGCGCTGAACTTCCTGGTTTCGCGCGACAGCGGCTTCGTGACAGGTCAGACGCTGATCGTCAGCGGCGGCGCGATGATGCTCTAATCGGTGACGATCGGGCGCTTGACCACTGCCTGCGCGACCGCCGCCCCGACAAGAAGCAGGCCGACGGCCAGAAACACCTGGTGATTGCCGATCGCCTGTCTGAGGGGGGTCATGATCGGCGGGTTGAGGAAATTGCCGATATAGGTCGCGGTATACATAAATCCGAGTGCGCGGCTGCGCGCTTCTGGGGGCGCCCTGTTCAGCACCAGATTGGTAAGCAGCGGGATCAGGAACCCGCCGCTGAGACCGGAAAAGCCAACTCCCACAGCCGTCATGGTCAGGCTGTGGGATAGGCCGATCGTCAGGCCGCTCGCCGCCATTAGCGATAGGATCGCGCAGAAGGTCCAGCGATAGCCCAGGCGAACCACCACCCGGCCATATAGAAAGGCCCCCAACATATAGAGGATCGAACTGGCCAGCATGATGTAGGACTGCACCGAAGGTCGGGAAACGCCGTCGCCTGCAAGCACAAAGGAAATATGCAGGTTAACCATATTGGCCAGAAGATAGACGGGCATGAACAGGATGAAGATCGGCAATAGGCCTGCCAGCGACCCGCCATGAGTTTCAGCGGTGCGCTTAGGCTGCACTATGCTGGGGGGAACAGTCAGGATCCCGATCGGCAGAACGATCAGAGCACCCAGGAAAAGGGCAAACGGGGCGTGCCATCCGCCGAAGCCTTCGGCGATATGACCGGCGAGCGGGAGGCTGACGATTCCCATCAGCGACACAAACGCCCCCTGATAGCCGACAACCCGCGAACGGGCCGGACCGGAGAAGCGCTCACTGACCAGAGCATAGGTTGAAACCGCGATGCCTGACGAACCGAACCCTTGAAGCAGGCGCAAAGTCAGCAGGATGACGGGGCTGTCGAAAAACATGCAGCCCGAGCCTGCCACACCATACAGCGCCAAGGCCGCGAACAGCAGATTGCGCCGCCCGATCCGCCGTTCAGCGATCCAGCCGGTAATCGGCGCACCGACCATGATGCCGATACCCGACATGGTCTCAAGCAGCTGTGCGATCAGCGCGCCGTGGGTGCCTCCGCCATAATAGGCGGCGATGGTCGATATGACCGGCATCAGCGCGATGACAAGCAGAACGTTGAACGAAATGCTGGACAGGATAACGACCAGTCCGATGCGGTCGCGAAGGCCCTTCAGCGGCACCACGGCATGGTCCTGCGGCAGCGCCGGAATTGGGGATTCTGTCTCGCTGATAGTCACTGGTCTGCTTCCCATCTGTTGCGCCGTCATTTGCATGCGGTCTATCTATCCTTGCAATGAAAGCAGGAAAAATGCGCCGCCGTCGAGCCGGCGTTTAGCAAATAATGGGGAATGCCATGCAGATCGACAGCGCCGACACGCGAATCGCGCAGATCATGAAGTTGGAGGAGCGTCGCCAGACCGCCATGATCGCGGCGGATTTTGCGACTTTGGACCAATTGCTGTCGGACGATCTGATCCATGTCCATGCCGGCGGTAATGCCGACACCAAGGCGCAGTATTTTACGCTGTTGAAGACATTATGCGCGTTCGTGGCGATAGAGCGCCCGAAAATTGATATTCGCTTCCATGGCGATGTCGCCGTCATAACGGGTCCGATGTCCCATACCGTGCGCATCATACCGACTGGGGATATCCGCAAGATGGATGCCTTCGGCACGCAAATATGGACGCCTCACGGCGACAGCTGGCATCTGGTTCTCTATCAGGCGACCGAGATCAAACCGCATGCCTGATTGTGAGCAGTCGATCGCGGAGCCAAACGGGACGTAGCCGGACTTAACTTCTGCGCGACAGATGCAATCCAACTAAGCGCGACAATAAGACTGCCGGAAATAGATGCCCGATAATCGCCTCCATATCCGTAAGACTTTTTGCGAATGGCGATTGAGGACTGACTGAACCGTCTCCAATTGTCGTCAGCGTGGCAAAGCTGAAATGAACCGCTTCCGCGAAGCGCACCGTCGCTCCGGGAGGCAAGCCCGAAATCGCACCGGGCGTGAAGAGCCAAAGACCTGTAAAGGCCAATGCGAACAGCAATGCGAGATTGAGATAGATGAATATCGCCCCAGCAATCCTGTGATGGTTTACTTCTCCCGGACCGAAAACTGCCCTCGCCATCACGGCCGTCACAAGAAAATTATATCCAAAGCTCATGGCGAGTGTTGTCCCCGGTCTTCTCCCACAGGCGACAACACTCGCCATGAGCTTTGGA
>PLTD01000211.1 GCA_003165335.1 Rhodospirillales bacterium
AGCAGAGAACTGAACAGCCCTGGCCCGTAACCATGCCAGCTGCGGTTTTTCCCCATCGCAAGAAGTACCTTTTCTTGAAGAATAATGAAAGTATAATTGTAAACGTCGTAAAATATAAGCTGACAATAAGGAGCCCTATCAGAAAAACTGGCTTAAGTGTACTAATAGATTGATCGGCGTAAATTTGATTCTTAGACAGAGAACTTCTGGGCTTCAGTGGGTCGTAAACAATTGGCAGCATCTGGCCAATAGAAAGCTCGTCATAATCTGACGCTGATGCCGAGGTCGCTGCCCAAACATTCGGCTCCTCGCTTTGCGACAACTCTGGGGGTGCATAGCGATAGTCGAGGCTGTATGCGTATCCCGAGCCTCTCTGGAACGTGGCATGCTTGTTGGTTATCTCAGCGGATATTTCCCTGCCACGGCTATGTAACAATATTGCCTCATTTCGCAGTGCGAGCGGGTAGCCGATAAAAAATCCTTCCAAGACTCCAAAGATAATTGAGATAACTACGATATTGAACTTCCAATCGCCGGTCATCCGTACTCTTCGCGGGATAGGCTGGGTGAGCGGCAAGGGCGGGATCCATAATTCCGTCATCGAATAGCTCAATAAAAAAAGGCGATTTGGACAGTTGTCTCAGTCACTCAGTGGCGGTGACCCACTACCCGAGGCCGAAACAAAGCTTGCGGTCGCCCTATCCCCTGTCCGACACGATCCCCGGATGGGACCATTCGGGCGGCGCGCGGCGCGGTAGGGTTCCGCGGCCGTCCAGCGTGTGGACCGTCAGGTCGTTGTCGTAGGGATAATGCATGCTGTAGGTGATCATACCGGTGCGCTCGGCGGCCGGGAGATGGGCCAAGGCCAGCGCGGTTTCGGCCAGATATTCGACATCCTCGGTCGGGAAGCTTTCCGGGATCAGCTCGGACGCGCCCGGCGTGCGGATGGCGGTGGAGGGGCCGATTTCGTTGACCGCGATGTTATAGTCCAGCAGTTCGGCAGCCAGACCCTGGGTGAAGCGGTTGAGCGCGGCCTTGCAGGAGGCATAGATCAACTCCCCACCCGCCTTCACATAGTCGGCGTAGGGCTTGGTCGGCGCCAGCGCCGTGACCGAGCCGACATTCACGATCCAGCCCGCGCCCTTTGCCTTCATATGCGGGATCGCATCCCGGGAGAGCACGAAGGGCACGCGGAAGTAATGTTCGATGGTGCGGTCGAAGGTCTCCAGCGACAGGTTCTCGGCCCGGCCATAGTCGGCGAAGCCGGCGTTGTTGACCAGAATATCGAGACCGCCGCCGAGCGCGACCGCACGAGCGATCAGGCTGTCGCGCTCGACCGGCTTGTCCAGGTCCGCGGCGATGGGGATGGCCTTGCCGCCGGCCTGTTCGATCAGCGCCACCGTCTCCGCCAATGTGCCAGGGACGAGCTTTACGGTGTTGAAGCGGATGCCGCCGCTGGGTTTGTCGAGCGAACGGGCGGTGACCAGAACCGTGGCCCCGGCGCCGGCGAAACGCTGAGCTATTGCGCGGCCGATGCCGCGGCTGGCCCCGGTAACGAGGGCAACCTTGCCGCGTAGAACCTGGCTATCGTCTGCCATTCTCAAACCCTTTCCAATGATATGAACCGGCGGTCAGGCAACGGCGCGTTGCCCGCCCATAAAGCGCCAAGCGACCGCCAAGCCGGCCGCGAACAGAGATGCCGCGCCCATCCAGAGGAAGGCGTCATGGAGGCCGAACGCGACCCTAAGCGGCGTCAGCGCCAGCGGATGCAGGAACTGGCCGAGGAACAGGCAGCCCATCGCCAGCCCCACCGCCCGGGCGCTGGCCGAAGGCGGCACCGCGCCCAGTATCGCCGTGGTCATCATCGGCGTCATGAAGCCGCTGCCCACGCCGCACACGCCGGCGTACACCGCCAGCAGATAGACGTTGGCCGTTGAGGCGAACCCGGCGTTGCCTATGGCCAGCAAGGCCCAGGTCGCCGCCAGCGTAAGGCCGAAACCAAGGGCAGGCCGCACGAAACGGAAAGCATAAGCCCCGGCGATCGTACCGATCGACGTCAGCAGCATGACGTTGGAGGTGATGGTCGGATCGGTGATGCCCTGCTGGTTCATCAGGAAGACACCCTGGATCGTGACCGTATACATGCTGATCGAGATCAGGATGATCAGCGCATAGAGGCCCCAGGCGCGCAGGATCGCACCCGATGGCCCGGCCTCAGCCTCGCCAGCCGTGAGGGGGACGTCGGTGATGGTGAACAGGCCGATCACGAACAGCGGAATACCGCTGAAATAGAGAGCGAAGGGCGCATGCCATCCCCCGGTCTTGGTCAGCCAGCCGGCGGCCACCAGTACAGCGAGCGAGCCGATGCCGCCGACCACGGTAAACCAGGAGATCAGCCTGTCGCGCTCAGCGGGATCGGGATAATAGTCGCCGATCAAGGATACGCCGATCGTGACATAGCCGGCCGATGCGACGCCGAGCAGCAGGCGTGACGCGAGAAGCGACCACAGGTCGGGTACATAAGCCCCCGCAGCGCCGGCCAAGCCATAGACAAGAGCCGACACCAGCAAGACCCGCCGCTTGCCGACGAGGCCTGCCGCCCATCCAACCAGCGGACCGCCGAAAGCCATCGAGAGCGCCGAGATGGTTGTCACGTTCTGGGCGATCAGCGTTCCGTCGAGACCGCCGCTGGCGAAATGCGCGCCCATCTCAGGCATCGCGGGAAGGATCGCGAGTTGGACCATTGCTGCCAGAATGGCCCCGCCCAGCAGGACGATCATGCGCATCGCGCGGAACAGCGCAGTCCCTTGGGCGTCGGTCGCGGCCACGGTGAAGTTCCTCTATTCTGTTGCCTGACGTAACCTCGTTTAAGAATCAGGCTAGTGCGCGGCGCGCGCCGATAAAGCGCCACAGGGCGGCGATGACTGCGGCCGCCAGAGATGCGACGCCCAGGAACAGGAATGCATTCTGCAAACCGAACGCCGTGCGGATCGGATTGACCACGAACGGATGAATGAACTGTCCGGCAAAGATGCAGCCGAGCGCCATGCCCATCGCCTTGGGGACGGCGGCGGGGGAGACGATGCTGAGCACGCGGGTTTGGGTCAAAGGCTGCATCAGCCCGCTGCCGACACCGACCAGCGCGGCGCAGGCCGCCAACAGATAGACGTTGAGCGTCGAGACAAAGCCGATGTTCCCCAGTGCCAGTACGAGCCAAGTCAGGGCCAAGGTGAGATAAAACCCGAGGCCCGGCCGCACGAAGCGGAACAGATAGGCGCCCGCCATGCTGCCGATCGTGGAGAAGAGAATCACGTTCGATTGGACCTCCGTATCGGTAATGCCCTCCCCGTTCATCACATAGGTTCCTTGGATCGTGACCGCATACATGCTGATGCTGATCAAAATGATCAGCGCATAGATGTACCAGGCGCCCCAGATCGAATCCGACGTCATGCCTGCGGTTTGCGCTGTCGGTGCGCGGTTTACAGTGTTGATCAGGAAAATCGCCATAGCGAACAGCACTAGGGCGACGCCATAAATGGCGAAAGGCGCATGCCATCCGCCTGATTTCGCCAGCACGCCGGCCAGATACAGGATCACCAGCGACCCGCCGCCGCCGACGAAAGCGAACCAGCCGAGCAGCCGCTCGCGCGCGCCCTCACCCTCGTAATAATCGCCGATCAGAGAGACCGCCATCGTGATATAGCCGGCCGAGGCGATGCCGAGCAGAAGACGCGTCGCCAGCAGGCTGTAAAGATCTATCGGCAAAGCCCCAGCCAGCCCCGCCAGGCCATAGATCAGCATCGACACCAAAAGCGTGTTCCGCTTGCCGAAGCGGCCGGAAACCCAGCCGATTAAAGGTGCGCCGAACGCCATCGCCGGCGCGGCGATGGTCATGACATTCTGAGCAACGAAGGTGCCGTCGAGGCCCTGAGCGCCGAAATAGGCGGCCATGCCGGTCTGAGCCGGTATGACGACCAACTGCACCGCGCCGGCCAATATCGGCGCCGACAGCAAGACCATCAGGCGCAGCGCGCGGAAAAGCGCCGACTCGGTATTTTCGGACACGGCAACCATAGTTTCCCCATTTCCCGATAGGATTCGCCGCTTGAACATGCGGTCATTTATCGGCCGGATTAGGACACAGCGCAGGCCGAGGTGCAACGGTGAATGGCTTGTCATCGGCACGAAGCGCGCATAGAGCTTGCCCGGTGACCGCAATCCCCCAACGAAACACGATCGTCAAAAGCTTTCCGCCGGATTTCCTGCTGGATCGGGTGCTGTTTCGCGACGCCATGATGCTGGTCATCAACAAGCCTGCTGGATTGCCGGTGCATGCCGGACCGGGCGGCGGCGCCAATCTCGAGCAGTTTTTCGGTCCGCTGACTTTCGGTTTGCCGCGCCTGCCGGCGCTGGCCCATAGGCTGGACCGCGATACCAGCGGCTGCTTGATTCTGGGCCGCCACCGCAAGGCGCTGGCCCGGTTGGGACGGATGTTTCAGAACGGCACGATCGAGAAAACTTATTGGGCGATCGTCGACGGCGCGCCCAACGAGCCCTCAGGGCGGATCGACCTGCCGTTGCAGAAAGTCGCCCGCAAGGACGGGTGGCGCATGTTCCCCGACCCGGCAGGACAGTCGGCGGTGACCGACTATGAGGTCTTGGGCAGCGCCGAGGGGCGATCCTGGATCGCGTTCCATCCACGCACAGGACGCACACACCAGATTCGCGTCCATGCCGCGGCGATCGGCTGCCCGATAACGGGCGACACGATCTATGGCAAAGCCGCAGCCGGAGATCAGCTTAACCTCCATTCGCGCAGCGTGACCGTACCGCTCTATCCGACAAAGCCACCGATCACGGTGACGGCGCCGCCGCCCCCCCATATGCTGGCGTCGCTCGCCGCCTGCGGGTGGCAAGTTTGATTATCGCCGCATTACAAACTATATTCTGACTAGACTAGTCAGAATTCTGGTGTCGATATGCCGCGAACGCTGAATCCCCCAGCCTGGAAACTTCAGGATGCAAAGGCTCATTTCAGCGCCGTCGTGCGCGACGCACAGGTCAAGGGACCGCAGCGGGTGACTGTTCACGGCAAGGACGCGGTTGTCGTGGTTGCGGCGGAGGAATTCGATCGCCTTGTCGCGATGGTCGAGCAGCCCAGTCTCTATGCGCTTCTGTCCAAGTCCCCGCTCAGCAAGCTCGATTTCGGCGTCGACGGCGTGCGCTCACCGGTGCGCGACGTCGAGTTATGAACGGGTGGCTGCTGGACACCAACGTCATCTCCGAACTGCGTAAAAACCGCTGCGACGAGAAGGTGAAATCCTGGTCCCAGCAACATCGGCCAGCCAGTTATTTTCTGAGCCGGGTCACCTTGGCGGAAATTCGTTTTGGGATCGAGCGCGTAGCCCAAAGCACTGCGTTCCGCGCCGAACTGGAATGCTGGCTGGAAACGACGCTGCGCCCGTGGTTTGCAAACCGCATCCTGGAAATCGACGAAGAGGTGATTTTGACCTGGCGCAGGATGGTCGAGATCGGAAAAACGCGACATCATACATTTTCACAGCCCGATCTTTTCATCGCAGCGACCGCATCCGTTCATAATCTGTGCGTCGTCACGCGCAACACCGACGATTTTGTCGCGGCGAATGTCCCCGTATTGAACCCATGGACGGACGACGAACCGCGTAAAGGCCCTTAACCATGCCGCCGATCCATCCTCTGATCGACCTTGCGATCAACAGCTTCATCACATTCTTCGTCATTATCGATCCGATCGGGCTGATCGGCATCTTTAACGGCCTCGCTATCCGGATGACGGCGCATAACAAACGCCGTCTGGCCATCCGCGGCACTGCGGTCGGCAGCGTGGTCCTGCTGCTGTTCGCGGTCGGCGGGGAACGGGTGCTGGGCGCGATCGGCATTTCACTCCCGGCTTTTCGCGCTGCCGGCGGCGCCTTGCTGTTCATGATCGCCATCGAAATGATCTTTCAGAACCGGGCGCAGCGCCGCAAGGAGACGGCCCTGCACGCCGCAGAGGAACCACCTGTGGACGATGTCGCCATCTTTCCGCTCGCAATTCCCCTGATCGCCGGCCCGGGCGCAATTACATCGGTTCTGCTGCTGACCAGCCGATACAAAGGCGCCTATGTCGAGCAGGCAATCGTTCTGGGCGCAATGCTCGTTGTGCTGGCGATCACTTTGCTGACCTTCCTGGCTGCCGACAGGCTCGGTCGCGCGATCGGTACGACGATCGCTTCGGTTGCATCCCGCCTGCTGGGCATCCTCCTGGCCGCTGTGGCGGTGGAGTATGTCGTCGTCGGCGTGCGCCAGATATGGGACGCCGCGGGCTGAACCGATGAGCGATCGTCTCCCAATATTGAACAAGGCCCTGGAGCAGCTGAAGGCGGGCCGCTTCGATCAGGCTGCCGATCTTTGCCGGCCGCTGCTCGCCGCCAACCCGCAGGATGCGGACGCGCGTTTTTTCCTGGGCGTCTCGCGCGCGGCTCAAGGAAATCTGGACGAGGCCATCGGCCATCTGGATACCGTTCTGTCGATACGGCCCGACCATATCGATGCGCGGCGCGAACTCGCCCGGATGCTGCAGGCGCGGGGACTGGCGCTGGTCGACCAGGGACGGACGGATGAGGCGATCGCGGCCTTCGCCAGGGCTGCCGGCACCGACCCTGCGAACGCCGCCACCCACGCCAATCTGGCCACCGCACTGGCCACCGAGCGACGATTCGAGGAGGCTCTGGCGGCCACGACCGATGCGTTGCGGCTGTCGCCTGCGGATGTGACCATCCATATTAACCATGCGGTCAATCTGCTGAAGGCCGGACGGCTGCTGGAAGGATGGGGCGAAAACGAGTGGCGGCATAAAAAGCCGGGCCGCGAGAAACTGCCGCCGGCGCTGATGCTGCCGCGACTTGCGCATCTGGGCGACCTGAAAGGCCGCACCATCGTGATCTATCACGAGGAAGGGTTCGGCGACACGATTCAGTTCCTGCGCTATGTGCCGCTGTTGGCGGAGAAAGGCGCGCGGATCATCGCCTGGATGCCGCCGGAATTGGTGCGGCTGGCACGCGGCCAGGCCGGAATTGCCGAGGTGCTGACCGGCAACGTCAACCTGCCGCAATTCGATTATCACTGCCCGATCATCAGCCTACCCTATGTCTTCGGTACGACATTGGAGGCAATACCGGCGCAGGCGCAGTATATCCACGCCGATCCCGAACTGGTGGCCGCGTGGGGAAAGCGCCTGCCGGCAGGTCCGCGCATTGGGCTGGTATGGGCGGGAGAACCGCGCGCCTACGATCCGGGCGCCCAGGCCCTGGACAGGCGACGCAGCCTGCCGTTCGCAGCATTGGCGCCACTGACCGCGACGCCGGGCATTGCCTTCGTCAGCTTGCAAATGGGGTCGGCACGCGAACAGGTAGCCTCTCCGGTGGATGACCCGATGGGCGAGGTGCGGGATTTCGCGGACACTGCGGCAATCATCGCCAACCTAGATCTCGTCGTCTCGGTAGACACCGCGGTCGCGCATCTGGCCGGGGCGATGGGCAAGCCGGTGTTCCTCCTGGACCGCTATGACAACTGCTGGCGCTGGCTGAGCGACCGCACCGACAGCCCCTGGTACCCGTCTCTGCGGATATTCCGGCAGCACAGTATGGGTGATTGGTCTCAGGCGCTGACGGCGGTTGCGGCGGCGGTCAGGAAGAGATTGGCCCATGGCTGAACGCGCAATCCGCGTTCTGGCGGCCGGCATGACCGGCAGCGGCAGCACGTTTCTCTACAATGTCGTGCGCGAGATTCTGTCGGCCGATCCAAGAATTCCGGCAGTCGCTACCTATTCCGACGAATGGAACCCGCTGTTCATGGTTCACCAGAGGCTGGTGCTGAAAAGCCATTGGGGCATCCGCGCCCTGGCGCCCCAGGCGGAGCGCGGGGTGCTGCTTCCCATCGTCTCTGTCCGCCACCCCGGCGACTGCGTCTGTTCGGATGTCGAGCGGTTCGGCTTTACTTTCGATTTCGCGCTTCAGCGGGTTGCGCTCTCGCTCAAATTCTGCGGCATTCTGAGGCTGATCCCGGACACGGTCTTGTATCGCTATGAGGACAGCTTTGCCTCAAACCCGCGCACAGCGGCGGGGTTGGCACAAATTCTAGGGATCAAACTGCCCACCGAGCGGCTGGCCGAGATCGCCCGCAAATACGATGCGGGCAGCACGCGTGCCTATGCCGCCGGGCTGGACAAAGTACCTAATCTGATGACGAGCGCCGACAATCCTCATGACGCCTGGTGCCCAACCACCCAGATTCACCGGGACCATATTGGCAAGTTGACGACCGGCCGCTGGCGCGACCTGCCGGCCGATCAGCGCCGCATGATCGACGAGGTCTGCGGCGAGGAGGCGCTGTCGTTCGGGTACGACTGCGGCGCATAGGGCTGTCGTCTCCAGTTCCGCTGCTCAGGGGCGATGGGCGGTTACCAAATCTTGCAGGTTTCCTTCCGCACCATCGGCGCGGCCGGAGCGCATTGATAGGCTGTGGCAAAGCTCGGCACGTTGCTGACGGTGCCGATGACGCGATAGTTCGCCAGCGGATGCGGATCGGACAGGGCCAGGTTCCGCGCCATTTCCGGCCTGATATTCTGTTCCCATATCTGAGCGAAGGCGGCAAAGAAGCGCTGTTCGGGAGACAGGCCGTCTATTGGCTTGCCTGCCTTGCCTTCCGGCGTCTTCAGGAAGGCGCGGTGCGAGATGACCGTGCCGCCCAGGTCAGCAATCGCCTCGCCCTCTTCCAGCTTGCCGTTCTCATGAACGTCGTCGACTGCGATGAAGCCATCGAATTCATCTGAAATGCATTTGCCGCGAGCCGCGAACTTGTCGGCATCATCCTTGGTCCACCAATCCTTCAGATTGCCTTTGGCGTCGTAATTGCGCCCCTGGTCGTCGAAGCCATGGGTCATTTCATGGCCAATGACGACGCCGATACCGCCGTAATTCACCGCGTCATCGGCCTTTACGTCGAAGAACGGGGCGAACATGATACCCGCCGGGAAGGTGATGCTGTTATTGGCCGGCTCGTAATAGGCATTCGTCTCCATCGCCGACATTTCCCATTCATTATGGTCGGTCGGCTTGCCGATCTTCTTGACGTCGCGATGCTGTTCGAATTTCATCGCCGCCAGTACGGCGTCGCCATAGAGCTCGTTGTCGCCGATCTTGAGCGCCGAATAGTCGATCGGCTTATCCGGGTAAGCAATGTGTTCGGTCATCTTGTCGAGCTTTGCAGTGGCAAGCTTTTTGGTCGCCGGGCCCATCCAGTCCAGATCCTGAATGTCTTCGCGCAGCGTCTGTCGCACATTATGGACCAGCGCGACCATGCGTTCCTTGGTGCCGGCCGGAACCAGATTCTTAACGAAGACCTTGCCGACCGCGTCGGGCATCACACCCTTCACCGCGCGCACGCAGCGCTGCCAGCGCGGGCGCTGTTCCTTGGCGCCGGAGAGCAGCTTGGTGAATTCGAACTGTTCGTCGACGAAGCGTTTGGGCAGCGCGTTGCCGCCGGCACCGATGATGTTCCAGCGCATATAGGCCTTGAGAGCGGCCGGGTCGGCCTTGGCCAGCACGGGTCCCAGCCCCTTCACGAAATCGGGCTGGCCGACATCGACCTTGTCGACCGACGGCGAATCGACCGCCTTCATAAAGCCTTTCCAGTCGAAATCAGGCGACAGGCCCTGTAGCGCCGACACCGGCATCGGGTTGTAGTTCTTGAGCGGGTCCCGCAGGTCGACCGGGGTGCGCGACGCCAGCGCAAGTTGCATCTCGATATCCATGACCGCCTTGGAATCGGCGTCGGCCTTGGCCGCGTCCTCGCCCGACAGGACAAACATTTTGGCGATATGTTCGACCAGCTTAGAGCGGATCATCTTCGCCTTGTCGTCGTCGCGCGTGTAGTAGTCGCGGTTGGGCAAGGACAGGCCGCCCTGGCTGACGCCGGCGTTTTCATGGTCGCTGTTCAACCCATCCGGGGTCGAGCCGAAGCCGAAGAACACCGAAATGCCGGCGGACTGTAACTTGCCGATTTCCGCCAATATGGCCGGACGGTCGGGCAGCGCGTCGATCGGCTTCAACTGGGCCTGCAGCCAGGCATCCCCTTCCTTCTCGATTCGATCCTCGTCCATGCAGGACTTGTAATAGTTGGTGACGCGGACGAAATCGGGGTCGCTCTTGTCAGGCGTGGCGACGAGCTTGTCCAAGAGATCGTGCATATTGGACAGGTTGTTTTCCGACAGCTGGTCGAACGAGCCCCAGCGCGACAGATGCGACGGAATGGGATGGGAGGCGGTCCAGCCGCCTGTGGCGAATTTGTAGAAGTCGTTGCAGGCCTGCGCCGTCTTGTCGAAACTCGCGGGGTCCAGCGGCTTGGAGATATCGGCCGGACCGGCAGCGACAGAGCCGGCGACACAGAAAAAGGCCACTGCCGCACCGGACAACAGGCGAGAAACGCGCAAACTCATCAAATCCTCCGCTATCCCTCCCCGGCCTTCAGGCCGGGGAGGGA